>NZ_JBAGKI010000036.1:0-54014 GCF_036689795.1 Micromonospora palythoicola
GGCCCCGCCTGCTTCCGGCGTCAGTACACCCGGGAGCCGATGAAGTCGTCCCGCCCGTACCCCACGGGCTGGGCGAACGACCGCGACTCGAACGACCACTGCTGCCGGGAACTGCTGGAGCAGGTGGCCAGCCGCAGTCGGGGCGTACCGAACAGCGGGTTGTCGAAGGCCAGACAGAGGTTGGTGGCACCGGCGGCGCGGATCTGGTTGCCGGAGATGGTGAACCGCTGGTTGGTGCCGCCGTGGCAGTCGTAGACGTTAACCGCCGTGCCCGACCGCAGCGAACCACCGGCCACGTCCAGGCAGCGGTCGTGGGAGAGCTCGGAGTGCAGCGACTGCCGGGTCGGGTCGTACCAGAAGCCCTGGTTACGTCCGCCATGGCAGCGGTACGACTGCTGGGCCGTGCCGTTGCGTGAGTCGTACCCCTTGCCGTCCACGCAGGTGCCGGTGGCGGCGTTGCGCAGCTGCCGGAACTCCATCAGGCCGGCATAGAGCTGGCCGTTGCCGGTGCTGGCCGGGTCGACGCAGGTGCCCTGCTGCTGGCCGGAGGCGTAGAACTGGGTGATGCACTGGGCGAACATGCCGTGTCCCCGGTAGTTCGGGTGGAACGACTGGCGGGCCGCGTTCTCGTCCCAGATCCCCACCTCGATGTAGAGCCCGCGTACCGAGGTGTTGTCGGTGCAGACCTCGTGGCCGTGGAAGAGGCGGCTGGCGTCGAGGTAGCGGGTGCCGGTGTTGGCCGCCGCCGCCCGCAGCGCCGATTCGAACAGCGGCACCGCCTTGTTCCGGGCGAACGCGGCGTCGGCGAGGTACAGCAGGCAGCCGCCGGAGTACCAGCCGGGGAAGTTCGGGTTGTCCTCCACGTCCGGACTGGCCGGGCTGGAGTACGACATGAACACCAGCTCGTAGTCGGAGCTGAGGTAGCCGGCGTTCGTCATGGTCCGGCGGATGTCGGTGAGCGCCTCCTCGACGGCCCGGCGGCTGCCGTCGGTGCGTACCGTCCACTGGTCGGTGTAGGTGGGCCAGCACGGGCCCTGGAAGAGGACGCGGCGGATGGCGCAGTCGGTGGCGACCGGGCCGAACTGGATCGTGCCGTCGCCGTTGGCGCCGGCCACCACCCAGATCAACTTGATGTGCGTGTTGCGCGCCTTGATCGCCAGGTGGTCGCCCTGGTTCAGCTCGTTGTGCTGGGTCGGCCCACCGGCGATCAGGTTCCACGGAGTGGCGCCGGAGCAGGCGATGTTGTAGCGCTCGTCGGCGGCGATACCGGTGCGGAAGACCGCCTGGTCGTACGAGCGGTCGCACCAGTTGCCCGGCTGGTGGGTGCCGGGCACGTAGTTGCCGACCCCCTCACCCGAGATCTGGCTGTCACCCATGGTGATCAGTGCGGTGCGGCGCTGGTCGATCGGCCGGATGCCGGGGTCGCCGTAGAGCGCGGTGGCCTCGGCGGCGCGGATGGTTTCGAGGTGGGCGGGGAGCGGCTGGACGGCGGGACGGTCGGCCGCGGCGGCGGGTGAGGCCGTGGCCAGCATCGGCAGGACGAGAGCGGTGGCGAGGACGGCGACCTCGGCAAGGCGCCGTCGAGGTGTCCGTTCACGCCTGGCGTGGGTACCAGACATCGACGCACTCCTTTCGGTCCGATCGCGGGACGTCGATCGGGTTACCGGACGGTAACGCGTGCGATGCAGGTATGTGAATACGTCTCAGAATACTTGCGTGCTGCGGCGAACCGGGCCAATGGTCCTTTACCGGCCCGGACCGCTCGGCGTGCCGCGTCGACCGGTCACCGCTGCTCCGGCAGGGCATAGCCGACGTAGCTGCGGAACTCCAGCCGCCAACCGGCGGGCACCAGGTCGGCGCAGAGTTTCCGGCTGCCGACACAGAGGATCGCGTCGACCGAGGCCGGATCGGCCGGTGGCCGGTCGTCAAGCACCGACTGGAGCGCCAGCAGCTCGGGCGGGGTGCCGTCCGCGTCGCGGAGCAGCAGCCACCAGGGGTACTCCCAGTCGTCGTTGCGCTGGGACAGCCCGATCCGGCGCGCGTCGGCGGCCCGGACCGCGTCGGCCGCCCACCGGTACTCCTCCGCCCACAGCGGACGCCGGACGAACCGGCTCTCCCAGTCGGAGGTGGTGAAGACCGAGCCCGCACCGACCAGCCGGCGCGGAAAGCCGTACGACACCGCCAACACCCCGGCCAGTGCACAGGTGGCCAGCACCGTCACCGCGAGCCCGGCGGCGACGGATCGCCGACCGCCGGTGCCCGCCGGATCACCGCCGCGCACGCCGGACGCGACCCGACCCGAGCGGCGGAAGAGGGCGTCGAGCCAGAGACCGGCCAGCGGCACCGAAGCCGCCAGAGCGTAGAGGATCAGCCGGTTCCCCCACGGCTGCCACTTGATCATCGCGGTGTGCAGGACCACGGCGACGACCACCACCAGGGCGTACCCGCGCAGCGCCCCCGCCGCGCCCGGACTGACCCGGGCCGGCCGGCGCAGCGCCGCCACCGCGCCGATCAGTGCCAGCACACCGGCCAGCGGGAAGGCCACCCGGTCCTCGTCGGGATACCAGGACGCGACCGGGAAGATCTCCCGACCGAACGTGATCGCCCGGTCCTGCGGGTCGACCCCGATCAGTCCCGCCACCCCGATGATCGCCTCGGCGGACACCTCACGCAGCGGAGCCAGCGGAGTGTCCAGCGCGGTGTGTCCGATCCGGAGCGCGTTCACCAGCACCGACGGTGGGTCGTGGCGTTCCATCGGCACCGACTCGCGCAGCCGCTCCGGCCCCAACGGATGGCCGAACTCGACGTACACCCGGCCCAGGAAGGGGCCGACCAGCGCGGCGGCGACCAGCAGGACCAGCACCGAGGCACCGGCGGTACGGGCGATCCCGGCGACCGGGGCCCGGCGGTGCGTGGTCGACCTGTCGAGGTACGCCAGGCGTAGCTGGCCCACTCCCCAGAGCACCAGCAGCGGACCGACCGCGAGCAGCCCGCTGGTCTTGGTGACCGCGGTCAGCCCGGTGGCCGCTCCGAGCGCGAGCAGGTCACCCAGGTGCGCGCGTCGACACAGCCCGTCCAGCGCGAGGGTGCCGGCGCAGAGCACCCAGGCGGCGCAGACCAGGTCGGTCTGGGTGCTGGTCGCCTGCAGGGTGACCATCGGCGTGGTGGCCAGCACGAACACGGTGAGCAACTGCGCCCGCCGGCCGCCACCGAGCTGCGCGGTCACCCGGGCGACCGCGAGCAGGCAGACCAGGCCGGCGGCCCACTGCACCAGGTGATGCAGCGCGTCACCGCCGGTCAGCAGCCGCAGGTGCAGCAGCAGGTACTCGGCGCCCGGCGGAATGGTGACCTGCCGGTGGATCGCGGTCGCCCAGAACGTCAGGTCGCCCTGGGCAACCCACCGTTCCACCTTGGGCAGGTGGTACGTCTGCGAGTCGTAGTTGTTCGGCGCGGCCAGCAGGGCGATCAGCAGTTCGACCAGGACCAGCCCGCCGACCGTACCGGCGAGCAGCCGTTCCCCACGGCTGGTCGTACGCCAGAGATCGCCGGCGGCGCTGCGCCAGCCGCCGGTCGTGGCGGCACCCGGGCTGGTGTCCGGATCGGTCGGCGCCGGACGGTCCGGACCCACGGTGACCGTGCCGACCGTCGCCGTGGCCCCCGACGCCGCGCCGGCACCCGCCGCGCCGGATCGGGCAACGCCCGCCAGCGTCGGTGGCGTGCCACCACCGACGGTCACGGTGCCCCGGGGCCCGGCCGCGTCCCGCTCGCGGCTGCGGTTGTCGACCCGCCGTCGCCACACCGCCGCCACCGCCGCCACGATGAGGAAGCTCAGCCACGTCAGGGCGAAGGCGGGCGCGGTGAGCAGCCGCAACGCACCGAGTACCTCGACGGTCGCCACCGCGAAGGTGCCGACGACAAGGGTCGCCCGGAGCGCCGCGAGCCGTCGGGGAGCCACGACGCCCAGGCGTCGTGGCCGTAGGGCCACGCCGAGTAGACCGAGCGCGGCGACGGGAACCAGGACGAACGGGAAGCCGGCGGCCGACATGGCCGGAAGTAAACACCATCAGCCTGGACGCCCGAGCGTGGATCGCCGTCGGTGGTCGTCGCCACCTGGCTGACCTGCCGGGCTAGGCTATGGCCGACACATTGCCCGCCCTCGTGGAGATTCCCGTGAAGCTGTCGATCCTCATGCCGGTCTACAACGAGGAAGAACGCATAGCGGATGCCCTCAAGCAGGCGCTGGCGGTGGAGTATCCGTGCGAGATCGAGCTGCTGGTGGTCGACGACGGCAGCCGCGACGGCACCGGGGAGATCCTCGGGCGCGCCGACGACGCCCGGCTGCGGGTCATCACCCACCAGCGCAACGCGGGCAAGGGCGCGGCCATCCGCACGGCGGTGGCCAACGCCGACGGCGAGTACATGGTCATCCTCGATGCCGACCTGGAGTACGACCCACAGGACATCCCCAAGCTGCTGGCCCCGGTGCTGGACGGCCGGGCGACGGTGGTCTACGGCAACCGCACCTTCGGCAGCCACAGCGCCTACAGCTTCTGGTACGTGATGGGCAACAAGGGCGTCACCATGGCGGCGAACGTGCTGTTCAACTCCTACATCGGCGACCTGGAGACCTGCTTCAAGCTGATGCCGGTCGCGCTCTACCGCTCGCTGGACGTGCGTTCCCGTGGATTCGGCATGGAGGCCGAGGTGACCGGCAAGCTGCTGCGGCGCCGCATCCGACCGTACGAGGTGCCGATCAGCTACCGGGCCCGGGGACGCGAGGAAGGCAAGAAGATCACCTGGCGGGACGGTGTCGAGGCGCTCTGGATCCTCGGCCGCGAGCGCACCCGTCGCAAGCCCGGCACCACATCCCGCTGAGCGTCCTGCCGACTGCGCGGCGAGGCGGGTGCCGGTCGCAACATGCCGGGCCGTACGTCGTCCGGGTGGACCGCGACACGCCGCGACCGGGCAGTGCTCAGACCAACGCCGGTGACAGGAAATCGGTGATCGAGCGGCGCAGCCCGGCCGCGTCGAGCCCGTGCCACCGGGCGTGATCCGCCGCCGAACCGTAGCGGCGCAACTCCTCGCGCCGAACCCCGAGCGCCGACAGCCGGTGCGGTCGGTCGGCCAGCGCGGCCGAGATCAGCCGGGCCGAGGTGCCCGCCAGGTACGGCTCGACAAGGACCACCGCGCTGTCCGCGAGCGCCCGTAGTCCGGCGGTGTCGAACGGGCGGGGCCGGTGGGTGTACGCCACGGTCACCGGCAGGTCCGCGGTCGCGTCGAGGGCCGCGTCCACCGTGGGACCGACCGCCACCAGCAGCGCCGCCCCCGGCCCGGCGTCCCGGAGCACCCGCAGGTCGCCCGCCTCCGGGTACGCCTGCGCGTTGCTCTGGGTGGAGAGCCGCACGTATGCCGAGCCCTGGCCGCAGACCACGGCGCGCAGCAGCCCGGGTACCTCGTCCCGATGCCCGGGCACGTGCACCGTCCAGTCGTGCAGGGTGTCGATCAGGGCGACGTCCGCCGGGCCGAGATGGGTGCGCCCGGCTGCCGCCCGGTCGTACGACGCCCCGACGCTCACCAGCACCGCGCCGACCCCCTGGTGGTCGAGATCCAGCTTGATCTGCTCGTACGCCCGCTCCACGAGGAACGGTGCGTAGCTGTGCACGATGGGGCGCAGCCCGGTCAGTGCCAGGCCGCCCGCCACTCCCAGCATGAGCTGCTCCCGGATGCCGACGTTCACCACCCGGTCGGGATGCCGGGCGGCGGCCGGAGCGAACGCCGCGGCGGAGATGTCGGCCAGCACGACGACCGTGCGAGGGTCGTCCAGGAACGCGGTCGTGGTGGCCACGAAGGTGTCCCGCACGGTCACTCACCGTCCCCGACGAGCGCGACGACGAGGTGTGGCCGGTGACCGTGGTGTCCGGTCAGTGCCGGGTGGAGGGCGTCCCGGTCCCGTCCGTCCACCGTGGCGGCGGTCCAGCCGTTGGCGGTGAACCGGGTGGCCACTCCGCCCGGCCAGCCGTGGGTGGCGGAGAAGTTGTCGACCACGATCGCGGTCAGGTTGCCCAGCCCGACCGCTCCGGCGTACGCGATCGCCTCGTGATTCGAGCCCTCGTCCAACTCGGCGTCGCCGAGCAGCACGTAGACCCGGGGGGCGAGCCGGCCCTGGGCGCGTAGCCCGAGTGCGGTGCCGACACCCAGCCCCAGACCGTGCCCGAGCGAGCCGGAGCCGATCTCCACGCCGGGGATCAGGGTGCGGTCCGGGTGGTCACCGAGCCGACTCGACGGCCCGCCCTGGTCGTCGAGCCAGTCCGGCGGAATGAAGCCCTTCGCGGCGAGCAGGGCGTAGTAGCCGGCCACCGCGTGGCCCTTGGAGAGCAGGAAGCGGTCACGGTCAGGGTCGTCGACGGTCGCCGGGCTGATCCGTAGCACCCGGTCGTAGAGCACCTGGAGCACGTCGAGGGTCGACAGGACGTTCGCACCGAACTCCCGGCCGGCGCGAACGCGCTCCAGCAGCGGGGCGAACCGGTCGCGTCCGTCGATCGGGGCGGCGGCCTCGGCGACCCGGGCCGTGGTGGCGGATGTGGTCATACGGATAGCCTGCAAGTTGAAGCGGGGTTCAACTCAAGGCGACGTGATGCAGGAAGCATTGACCATCGGCCAACTCTCCGCCCGCAGTGGGGTGGCGCAGTCCGCGCTGCGCTACTACGAGCGGTTGGGGCTCATCCGGGCCGAACGGACCAGCGGCAACCAGCGCCGCTACCACCGTGGCGAGCTGCGCCGGGTGGCGTTCATTCGGATCGCCCAGCAGGTCGGCATCTCGCTCGAGGAGATCCGGGCCGCGCTCGACTCGCTGCCCGCCGGCCGTACCCCCACCGCCGAGGACTGGGCCAAGCTCTCCACCGCCTGGCGGGCCAGGCTCGACGAGAAGATCCGGCTGATGAGCCGGCTCCGCGACGACCTGGACGCCTGCATCGGCTGTGGCTGTCTCTCGCTGCGGCGCTGCACCCTCTACAACCCCGAGGACAACCTGGCCGGCGAGGGCCCCGGGGCCCGCCTCGTGCTACCCGGCTAGTCTCCCGCCCGGCTGCCCGGCTGCCCGGCTGCCCGGCTGCCCGGCTGCCGGCACGTGATCCGGCTCAGCCGACGGTGAGCAGGACCTTGCCGACGTGCTCGTTGGACTCGACGAGCCGATGCGCCTGCGCCGCCTCGGTGATCGGCAGTCGCCGGTCGATCACCGGCCGCACCCGGCCCGCCTCGACCAGCGGCCAGACCTGTTCGCGTACCCCGCGTACGATCGCCGCCTTCTGCTCAAGCGGCCGCGAGCGCAGCGCGGTGGCCGCGACGGTGCCGCGCTTGGCCAACAGCGCACCCAGATCCAACCCACCCTTGCGACCGCCCTGCATGCCGATCACCACCAGCCGTCCGTCGGCGGCCAGGGCGGCGACATTCCGACCCAGGTACGACGCGCCCATGATGTCCAGGACGACATCCGCCCCCCGGCCGTCGGTGACCCGCCGGACCTCCTCGACGAAGTCCTGCTCCCGGTAGTCGACAAGCAGGTCGGCGCCCAGCGCACGCAGCCGCTCGTGCTTGCTGGCCCGCGCGGTCGCCACCACCCTCGCACCGAGCGCGGCACCGAGCTGGATCGCGAACGTGCCGATGCCACTGCCGCCGCCGTGCACCAGCAGCGTCTCGCCGGCGGCCAGACGGGCCACCCGCACCACGTTCGACCAGACCGTGCAGGCCACCTCCGGCAACGAGGCGGCGTCGACCAGGTCGACGCCGGCCGGCACCGGCAGCAGCTGCCCGGCCGGCACCGCCACCCGTTCGGCGTACCCGCCGCCGGCCAGCAGCGCGCAGACCTGATCGCCCACCCGCACGCTGGCCACCCCGGGACCGGTCGCGCTCACCACCCCCGAGCATTCCAGCCCGGGGTACGCGGGCGCGCCCGGCGGGGGCGGGTAGTGCCCCTGCCGCTGCAACAGGTCGGCCCGATTCACCGCGGTCGCCCGTACGTCCACGACCACCTCACCCGGACCCGGCTGCGGGTCCGGCACCTCGCTCCAGGTGAGTACGTCGGGTCCGCCAGGCTCGGCAATGGTGATCGCTCGCATGGGCCCAGTCTTACCCGATCCCGGGCCGGCTCCACGTCGCGCCCCGAGCGACCACGCAACGTCAGTGCTCACGGCGCACCGGGTAGCTCGACCGTTCGCCGGCGTACGCGGCGTGGCAGACTAGGCACGGCCGCGCACCGCGTGGTCCGGGAGGGTTCGCCTAGTGGCCGATGGCGCTGGTCTTGAAAACCGGTAAGGCAGCGATGTCTTCGTGGGTTCGAATCCCACACCCTCCGCACTGAGCACATGTTTCCGTCCTTGCTGTCCCCTTCAGGACAGCCGCAATGGCGGGTGTCTGCGACCATGCGCGCGTGACTATTGGTGCCAACCGGATCCGCGGATACCTCGCAGCCGCAACGTTGGTGCTGTGCAGCCTCGGCGTCACGGTGTGGGTGGCGGTGAAGGGCGGGTCCGCTCAACCACTCGACGGAGTGACGAGCGCCTTCCTCGCGGTACTGTCCGGTCTGTTCCAGATCCTGGGTGCCACCGCTGCGGCCCGAGCGGGGAAGGTCGACCCGGGGCACGCGCGGAGCGCGGTCACCCGGCTGACCCGGATCGGTCTCCGCGCTCAGCAGGCCGAACAGTGGGCGAACATGACCAAGGACTCGGGCAGCACGGTGAAGAGCCGAGAGGCGCTGGGACAGATCGGTCTGCTGCTGTCGTACGTGCAGGAAGACGCGAGCGACATGATCGATGAATGGCGCCACTTCCACCCAGGGGAACTGGGGAAGATCCGCAGCGTGGAACTCGTTTCTCCGGATCGGTCGGCGGAGGTGCGGCGTGGTTGACCGGCTTGAGGGTCGAGTTCGTGAGGTGCTGGGGAATCAGAGCTTCCGGTTGGACATAGGCGCCCGGCACGGGGTCGAGGTGGGTATGCGGTTCGCGATTATCGACAACCGGCAGGTCCACTCCGCACTGCTGAAGATCGTGAGCGTTGAGCCGAGTGAGTCGGTCGGCCGGGCGTTCACCGAGTTCGCGTCCAAGGACGATCTCGCGAGAGCCGTGGGAGCCCCGGGCTGGACCGGCGGTTCGGCCGTGGGAGCCGTCACGGGCTCAGTGATCGGCTCGGTGCTGCTGCCGGGACTGGGTGGGGTGCTGGGTGCGGTCGTCGGCGGTGTCGTGGCGGGAGAGGCCAGGAGGCGACGGTTCTCGTCGTTCGCCCCGGGCGACCCCGTCATCCAGCTCCTCGACGTCGAAGACAGCGAGGACATCCGGACCAAGGGCTGATCTGCGGCTGGTCTCACCGCTCCGGAGGGCGTTTGCGCTGTTCCTCGCGGATCTTCTCGTCGGCGAGCCGGTCCAGTGCCCGGCGGCGTTCGTCGTTGAGGGCCGCCTCGTCACGTCGGCGTACGGCATCGATGACGGCGGTGATGAAGTCACGCCAGACCCCGGCCAAGAGACTCCTTCGCTAGTTGTTGCAGGGTGACAACCGCCGTGAGGCGCTCTCGGTTACGGCGGACTTGAGGCCGGTTCTGTCGAATGTCAGCGCGGCACAGGGTATGAAAGGGGCGCAGAACACCACTTCCACCGGAAGGACCTGTGTCGATGACCCTGGAACGTCCCATCGCTCCGGACCCGTACGAGCTGCTGCCGACCGTCGCCTCCTTCACGCTGACAAGTGACGATGTACAGAACGGTGAGCCGATGGACGCCGCTCACGCGCACGGCAGCACCGGTGGCGACAATGTCTCGCCGCAGCTGGCCTGGTCGGGTTTCCCGGCCGAGACCAAGGGTTTCGTGGTGACCTGTTTCGACCCCGACGCACCGACCGGCAGCGGCTTCTGGCACTGGGTGCTGGTGAACCTGCCGGCCGACGTGACGGAACTGCCACGTGGCGCGGCCGAGAAGGATCTGAAGGGCGCGTTCACCGTACGCAACGACTACGGGGAGCACGGTTTCGGTGGTGCCGCGCCGCCGCCCGGTGACCGTCCGCACCGGTACGTCTTCGCGGTGCACGCCCTCGACGTCGAACGCCTCGACGTCACCCCGGAGGCGACCCCCGCCTACGTCGGCTTCAACCTCGCCTTCCACACCCTGGCCCGGGCCACCATCCGCCCCACCTACCAGATTCCCGGCTGACCCGACCCGTCCTCGCTCGATCATGAGGTTGGCGGCGACTTCGATCTTCGAAAGTGCCGCCGACCTCATGGTCGACGGGATGGGTTCGGTCCCGAGCGGAGGTCAGGAGGGGGTGCGGGCCACGGCGAAGACGGACTGGCCGAAGGGGGGACGGACGAGCTGCTCGGCAGCCTTGGTGGCGGGGAGGACCAGGGTGTCGTAGACCTTCACCATCGGGCCCTCCTTCGGCATCAGGCGGAAGACCTTGGTGGCCATGAAGTAGCCGATCAGGCCGAGCGCGTTCGCGTAGTGGATCTTCTCCACCCGCAGGCCCGCCTCGGTCATCGCGCTGGCCAGGGTCTTCTTCGTGTACCGCCGGACGTGGCCGGTGGCGATGTCCGCCGGGCTCATCGCGAACTGGAACGCGGGCACGATGATGACCACCGCGCCACCGGGCCGGACCAGTTGACCCATGCTGCGCAGCGCGCCGACGTGGTCCTCGATGTGCTCAAGCACGTTGTAGGAGACCGCGGCGCTGTATTCGCCCCGCTCCGCGTTGGGCAGCAGCATCTGGCGAACCTCGATCGAGGGTCGGTCCGCGAGGCGCTCCTTGAGGGCGACAAGCCGGTCCGGGTCGGCCTCGGTGGCGGTGAACCGGGGGAAGCTCTCGCTCCACTCCAGGGCGTAGTCGCCCAGGCCGCTACCGATCTCGATGGGGTGATCGCCCAGGTAGGGCACGGCCAGCTCGACGAACCAGCGCCGGTGGTTGACCGCCGTGGCGAGGCCCTCCAGGACCTCGGACTGCACGCGCTGATCCCCAGTGATTTCTGCCATGCGTCGCTTCCTCACGATACGACTCGACCCGCGTCGGGACCGACTGAGTGAACCATCCGCTCGGACGGCGGGAATATCGGGGCCCGCGATGGCCGATTAACGGTAGGGGTGGCTGCACGATCGGTGGTGGCCAGCGAACCTTGCCGATACTACGCCAGTGCCTTGAAGCCCGCACGCTGGCCACTTAGGCCGACTACGCTGTGAATTGTTATGACTACTCCCGATTCGGCGCGACAGGTGCCGCGGTCCGAGGCGGGAGGGGCGACGCGCCGGCCGGAACGGCCGAGTGGCGGGGCGGGTTCGGGGCGGTGGAGGGACACCGCGGCGGTGGCGAGCTTCGCGGTACTCGGCCTCTGGGTCACCGCACGGATGTGGCTGAATCCGCACGACGGCATTCGCGACAACCCTACCGATATGGCGCAATTCGAGTGGATGTTCGCGCATGGTGCCCGGGTCGTCACGGAATTCGCCTACCCGTTTTCGTCGGACCGGATGAATGTGCCGGAATCGGTCAATCTGATGGCGAATACGTCGGTTCTGTCCGTCTCGTTGCCGATGACGCCGATAACGCTGCTGTTCGGCACCCGGGCCGCGTTCCTGGTATTCCTCACCCTCGGCCTGATCGCCACCGCCACCGCCTGGTACTTCCTGCTCTCCCGCGTGGTGCTGCCCGGCGCCCGCGGGCCGGCCTGGCTGGGTGCGACGTTCTGCGCGTACGCGCCAGCGATGGTCTCGCACGCCAACGCGCATCCGAACATCGTGTCGCAGTACGTGGTACCGCTGATCATCTGGCGGACCCTGCGGCTCGGTGACTCCGGGCGTTGGTTGCGCAACGGCCTGCTGCTGGCCCTGGTGATCGTCTGGCAGGCGTTCCTGAACCTGGAGATCCTGCTGATGACCGCGATCGGTGTCGCCGTGGTGGTCGTCGCGATGGTGATCGGCCGGTCCGAGCTGCGGGTCCGGGTCCGTCCGTTCGCCGCGGGCATCGGGGTGGCCGCCGTCGTCTCCGCCGTGCTGCTGGCCTATCCGCTGTACGTGCAGTTCTTCGGTCCCGGCGCCTACCACGGGCTGTCCTGGGTGATCCGGGGCTACTCCACGGACCTGGCCTCGTTCTTCGCCTACTCCCGCGAGTCACTGGCCGGTGACGCCCGCAGCGCCGCCGGACTGGCCAAGAACCCCACCGAGGAGAACGCCTTCTTCGGTTGGCCGCTGGTGATCCTCGTGACGGCACTCGTGTGGTGGCTGCGGCGCAACGTCGTGGTGCTCGGCCTGGCCGCGCTCGGGCTGCTCTTCGCGGTGCTGTCGCTCGGCCGGGAGATCCGCTTCGACCGGCGCGGAACCGGCGTACCCGGGCCGTGGGCGCTGCTGGAGGAACTGCCGGTGCTGCACTCGGTGGTGCCGACCCGCTGGGCGCTGGCCATCACCCCGATCATCGGACTGATCCTGGCGTACGGTGCGGAGCGCGTCCGCGACCTGGCGTCCCGGTACCCGGACCGTCGGTCGCAGATCCGGCTCGCCACAGTGACCGGGCTGGCGATGGCGTTGGTGCCGGTGCTGCCCACTCCGCTGCCGACAAAACGGCTCGAACCGGTCCCCGCGTTCGTCAGCTCCGGTGCCTGGCGTCCCTACCTGGCCGGCGGGCGCAGCGTGGTGACGTTGCCGTTGCCCGACACCGAGTACGCCGAACCGCTGCGCTGGTCCGCCCGCACCCGGCAGGAGATGCCGATCGCCCGTGGCTACTTCCTCGGCCCGGACACCCGGCCGGGGCGGAACCGGGTCGCCCTGTTCTCCGCGCCCCCGCGCCCTACCAGCAGCTTCTTCGACACCATCCGTCGTTCTGGCGAGGTGCCGCCGATCAGCGAGCGGACGCGTCGGATGGCGGTGGAGGACCTGCGGTACTGGCGGGCCGGGGTGGTGATCCTCGGGTCGCACGAGCACGCCGACGCGCTGCGAACCGGGATGACCGAACTGACCGGAATCGAGCCCGAGCACACCGGCGGCGTCTGGCTCTGGGACGTGCGCCCGCTGACGGAGTGAGCGGCGGGACCAGCTCAGCTGCGGATGCAGCAGCCCTGGCAGACCTTCGGCTGGGGCAGGGTGAACGCCAGGCAGCAGGTGCGGCGCTGCACGATCGGTTCACCGTTCGGCCCGGGCACCAGCTCCACCAGGTCGGCCAGGTCGAGTGCGTCGAGCAGTGTGTCGATCGCCTCGACCGTGGAACCGGGCACGTTGTCAGCGGCACGCAGCAGCCCGTGGGCGATACCGGACGCCACCGAGCCGAGGAGGGTGCGGGCGCCGATCCGCACCCTGCCCTGGATCGCGGAGACCACGGGCGACAGGTGCCCGTCCAGGAGGGTGGCGCGCAGTGCGGTGAGCAGCTCCCGCTCGTCGGCCACCACCCGGACCTGGGGCAGCCCGGCGAGCGCCAGCGGATCGTTCGGCAGTACCGCGACCGGGATCGACTCGCGTAGTCCCACGGTCACCAGGGCGCGCCGGTCGGCGAAGTGGATCAGTGCCTCGGTGTGGTCGAGCAACGGCACCCGGCGGGCGGCTGCCCAACCGAGCACCACCGGCAGCGCGGCCCAGTAGCTGTACGCCTTCCAGGCGAGCGCGGCGGAGGCGTGCGGGGTGCCACCCCAGAGCCGGACGGCCGAGTCGAGCAGTTCCGGCAGTCGGGTACCGGTGAGGGTGGTCGCCGGGGCCCAACCGGCCTCGTCGACGACCAGTAGGCCCGGGGCCAGCCCAGGAAGATCGTCGGTGCCGAACATGGCCCGCAGGGTTCCGGTGACCGGCGCCAGGGGCGTGGTGGCCGGATCCTGGCGGGGCAGCACCGCTGTCACCTGATCCACCCCCCACTCGATCCGAAGCGTCCATGAGCCTACTAAGGCTAGCCTAACCACACTTCTGGGCGCAGGGGAACCCGACGGTGGGATTGGGTGGGCGACCCGGGTCACGGGGGGCCGGTGGGCGCTACGGACGGTGTCGGCGTGGAAACTGCGGGCAGTATCGGTAGGAATCTCACATCAGTCAAGGTTCTTGTCGACTAGGTGCCAGATGAGTGTGCGGCCGGCGACTCAACGTGAAACTTGGTACTCCCGGCCACGAGGAAGCTGATGACGACCTCACCGCTCGATCGGGCTGCCGACTCCTTCGCCGCCGAACTCGCCCGGCACCGGACGGAACGGGGGCTGTCCAAGAAACAGCTCGCCACCCTGATGGGCTTCGACCCCTCGTACGTCAGTCACGTCGAGGGACGCCGGCACCGGCCCACGGAGGACTTCGCCCGGCGTGCCGAGGCCGTCCTGGAGGCCAGCGGCGCGATCTGGCAGCGCTTCCGGGAGTACGACGACCTTCGCCACGCCCGCGGCGAACGCAACCATCGGGAAGCCGGCCTGCCCGGCCAGTGGATGCCGCCCGGCACCGGACTGATCGTCGAACGCGAGACGGCCGTCCTCACCCACACCGAGGACGCCTATCGCTGCGTCATCCGCCGTGAGCTGTACAACGCCGGTGTCGAGCCGGTCACCCGCTACCTGATCCGCGTCGCCGTGGACCGCTACCCGAGCGATCCGGGCCGCTCCAACCGCCACCACCGGGAACACCCGCTCAGCTTCGCCGAACTGCAACTGTCCGCCTGCCGCGAGGAGTTCGGCGAGCGGGAGACCATGCACTGGCGCGCAAAGCACGACCGGGACGCGTTCAAGGAGATCTGGCTGCTCTTCGAGAACGGCGAGCGCCGGTTTCCGCTCTACCCCGGTCGCCGCGCCACCATCGAGTACGCCTACACCGTCGGGCAGGACAAGTGGGGGCCGTGGTTCCAGCGGGCGGTCCGCGTACCGACCCGGCATCTCGCCGTACGCCTGGACCTGCCGGTCGCACTGGATCCTCAGGTCTGGGGCGCGGAAACCTCGCTCTCGGCGGAGGAGGGCCCGCTGCGCACGGCGGTGACCCGTCGCGACGAGGGCGGGCGGGCGATCTTCGACTGGGCGACCGACGAGCCGCCGCTGAACGCCCGGTACCGGTTGCAGTGGCGGTTCCGGGCCCAACCGGAGCCCGAGGCGGACGGCGGGCGCGTCCGACCGTCGGACCGGATGCGCGGGCTCGGCATCGTGCAGCGCGGCGCCGACCTGCTGCGCCAGCCGGCCCGTCCGTTCGACCTGCCGCGCGAGGAACCGGTCGCCCGGGAGATCGTCGACCGGCTGGTCACCGCGCTGGCCCGGCTGGACGAACTGCACCCCTTCACCAAGGGAGTGGGCATCGCCGCCCCGCAGCTCGACCTCGACCGGGCCGCCGCTGTGGTCCGCCCGCCGGACCGCACCGCCGAGCCGGTCGTGCTGCTCAACCCCCGGGTGGTCGACGCGGCACCACACACCGACGAGCAGTACGAGGGGTGCCTCTCCTTCTTCGACCATCGCGGACTGGTGCCCCGACCGCTGCGGCTGGACGTCGAACACGCACAGTTCGACGGCGGTCGGGTCATCACGTCCTTCGAGTTCGGCATGGCCCGGCTGGTCGCGCACGAGATCGACCACCTGGAAGGTCGGCTCTACGTCGACCGGATGGCACCCGGGGTGCCGCTGGTGCCGATCGAGGAGTACCGCGAATCCGGCCACCCGTGGCGCTACTGATCCCGGCGGGACGGCCCCCGCTGACCGGTCTCACGGGGCGCGACCCCGCCCGCCCGGGTGGGAACGACGGCCGGACGGGCGAGGTGGCGCGGGGCGGTGCCGGTCCGCCCGATCGGGGGACCGGGGCGCGTGCCCCAGGGGGCAGGGGCACGCGCCCCGGCTCGGGGGGAGCAAAGTTCTACAGGGTGCCGAACGTGTCGTACCGGGTCCGCTGCGGCGGTACGTCGTCGGCGGCGAGCACCCGGAGCGTGGCACGCACCATCGGCGCCGAACCGGAGACGAAGCAGTCGTGCGTCGTCCACGGCCCGTACCGGGCCACCACGTCGGAGATCTCGCCCTGCTCGCCGTCGAAGTCCGGGTCGTCGCTGCACGCCGGAGTCACCGAGAGCCACGGATGGGCGGCGACCAGATCCCGCAGCCGGTCCAGGCCGTACAGGTCCGACTCGGTCCGGGCACCGTAGAAGACGTGCACCCAGCGAGCCCGGTTGTAACCGGCCAACTCCTCCACCAGCGCCTTGATCGGAGCCAGTCCGACGCCACCGGCGACGCAGAGGATGTCCCGCTCGGACGAGCGGTCGACCGTCATCGAGCCCATCGGCGCGGCCACCCGCAGCAGGTCGCCCGGCCCGGTACGACGGACCAACGCGCCGGAGACCCAACCGGCGGCGTCGGCCGGCGTCCGGACGTGGAACTCCAGCACGTTGTCGTCGTTCGGCGCGTTGGCGATCGAGTACGTCCGCCACACTCGGGGATGGTGGCGCGGCACCTCCACGCTGACGTACTGCCCCGCCTTCCAGGACAGCGGATGCTGTAACGCCCGGCAGGTGAGGACGGCCGTGTCCGGGCCGTGCCGCTCATGGGTCAGCACCTCGGCGTGCCAGAACGGTGGGTCGTCGTCCGCCGCCGCCCCGGCGAGCATCTTCTCGGCGATCGCCGCGTACGCGTCCCGCCACGCCTGGTCGTACTCCAGGTTCCAGCCGTCACCGGCGATGCTGCGCAACGCGTCCAGCAGCGCCACGCCCATCGTGTCGTAGTGGGCCGCCTCGACGTGGTACTTGCGGTGGTCCCGGCCGAGCGCGCGGAGGAACTCGTCGAAGCCCTCCGGGTCGTCCACCGTGTGGATCGCCGCGATGATCGCTTCGAGCAGTCGGTCGCCCTGGCCGGTCATCTGGACCGGGAAGAGCTTGCGCAGCTCCGGGTCGAGGAGGAAGAGCCGGGCGTAGAAGTGACCGCTCAGCCGGACCCGGTCCTCCTCGACCAGGGTCCAGCTCTCCTTCAGCAGCCGCGCGAAGTTGTCCACCTGGGCGCTCCTTCTTCTGACGGCGGATCGGGCCCAGACAGAATCTCCACGGAGCGTGTATGAAGGTCGCACAGAATGTGCGATCGCATCATGAGGGTTGCTCGCCGGAGGGCGGGTGTCACCAGGAGCGTCGGCGGTCGGGCAGAGTGGACCGGTGACCGTTGAGCTCACCCGCCCGGTGTCCCGCCGGCTGCTCGGCACCGAGACGCTGCTGGTACTCGGCCTCTCGCTCGGCCAGTCGGCC
Organism: Micromonospora palythoicola; assembly: GCF_036689795.1. NCBI lineage: Bacteria > Bacillati > Actinomycetota > Actinomycetes > Micromonosporales > Micromonosporaceae > Micromonospora > Micromonospora palythoicola. The sequence continues at coordinate 17,179 of NZ_JBAGKI010000036.1, forward strand.
GTGTACGCCGCCGTGTCGATCATCGCGAAGTTGACCGCGGAAGGCGGCCTGTCGCGGCAGACCGCCGCGCTGAACACCTCCGCGTCGGCCCGGCCCTACCTCGACCTGGCGTACCAGCTGCTCGGCATCGTCTTCGCGTTGCTGCCGGTACTGCTCGCCGTGCACCTGCTGGCGCGAGACCCCGGCGATCCGGCGCGGACCCTCGGCCTGGACGCCGGACGGCCCGGATCCGACCTGGCCCGGGGCACCGGCCTGGCGGCGCTGATCGGGCTTCCCGGCCTGGCGCTGTTCTGGGCGGCGGCCCAGCTCGGCATCAACGCCACCCTGGTGCCGGCCGCCCTGCCCGACCTGTGGTGGACGGTGCCGGTGCTGATCCTCGCCGCGTTCCAGAACAGCATCCTGGAGGAGGTGATCGTGGTCGGTTACCTGATGACCCGGCTGCGTCAGCTCCAGTGGCGGGTCGGCGCGATCATCGCCACGAGTGCGCTGCTGCGCGCCTCGTACCACCTCTACCAGGGTTTCGGGGCGTTCATCGGCAACGCGGTGATGGGTGTGGTGTTCAGCCTCTTCTACCTGCGTACCCGTCGGGTCATGCCACTGGTCGCGGCCCACGCCCTGCTGGACATCGTCGCCTTCCTCGGCTACGCCCTGCTCCCCCGCGACTGGTTCACCTGGCTCTGACCAGCCGCCCCTTCTGTGGCAGGTGATCAAGAGGTTCGCGCCTGCCCGATCGGCGTGTCATGACGCGAACCTCTTGGTCAACCGCCTCCGTCAGTGACCGGGGCGAGGCCGGCGGGCTGGGCGGTAGTCGGTGGTGGCGCGGTAGTGGGTGGTGGCGCGGGCGGCGAGGCGTTCGGCCACCGACGAGTTGCCGGCCGCCGCGGTCAACGCCGCCGTACCCGGCAGCAGCCGGGACACCAGCCGCAGCGCCAGCCAACCACCCGCCTGCGCGGCCAGCGGGGCCGCCAGTCGCCAGGCCGCCTCGACCGCCCGAAGTCCAAGCTCCTCCTCCGGTCCCTGCGCCGCCCGCGCCGCCGCCACCGCCGACTCCGCGCTCGCCAGGTCGGGGTGCACCTGCGTCAGGGTGAGCAGCTCCGCGGCCCGGTCCGGATGCGCCGGATCATGTCCGTACGCCGCCGCCAGGTGCAGCACCAGGTTCGCCTGCGACCAGAGCACCACCGCCAGTTCGACCACCGGCGCGACGACCCCGGTGAGCGCGGCGGTCGCCCCACCGACCCCGGCCTGCCGGGCGAAGCGGCGGGTGGCCAGCCGCGCCAACCCGTCCGCATCCGCCCCCGGGTACAACTCCCGCAGCCGCCGGGCCCACTCGGCCGCGCCGGGTCCGAGGGCCTCCACCGCGGTCAGCGCCAGCAGCTCCGGAGCGAAGCCCGGGTGGTCGAGCACTCGCGCGACGATCATCCGCAGCTCCGACTCCGGCGTACGCTCCGAAACGCCGCGCCCGGCGACGGCGTCGAGCGGCGCGGCCCCAGCCGCCACGCTGGTGGTCGTGGCGCCGGTGGCTGGTCCGCCGCCGGCAGTCGCGCTGGTGGGCGTGCCGCCGGTGACCGGCGCGTCGGTGGCCGTCTCGCTGATGTGCGTGTCGTCGGTGACCGGTCCGCCGGTGGCCGTCCGGACTGCTTTCTTCGTGGCTTTCCGGGCCGCCTTCACCGGTGCCGTCTCGGTAGCCGTAGCCGCCTCGTCCGGGGCGGCAGCCGCGCCCGCTGTCGTTCGCCGCGTGGCCTTCCTCGCCGCCTTCGCAACGGTCGGCGCCGCGCTTACCGGTTCAGGTGTCTTCTCGTCGCCCGCTCGCGCCCTTCTCCGCGCCGCGGCCTTTCCTGCCGGAACCCCTCCGGCCTCGGTCGCCGCCGAACCCGTCGTCGCACTGCCCGGCTGCCCCGAAGCCGCCTTCCCGGTGTCGACGGGGCCGGTGTCGATGGTCCGGGAAGCCGTGCCGCTGTCGTCGCTCCGCTGGCTGCCCGCCTTCGTGGCCTCGACGGCTCGGGCGTCGACCGACCGGGCTTCGGAGCCGGCAGATCCGGCCTGCGTTGGCAGGGTCCTGTCCGGGGCCGCCTTCCGGCGGGTGGGGGGGACGTCAGCCGGAGCCTTGTCCGCCTTGGCGGGGTCGACACCCGCGGCCGCCGACTGACCGGCCCGACCGCGGCGACGCGCCGCGGGTACCGCCGTCGCATCCCCGCTCTTCCCGGTGACCGGCGAGACCGTACGTTCGCCGGGGTCGACCACCCCGGAGCCGCTGGTGAACGGCGGCACCGGAGCGACCGGAGGCGCGGCGGGGTCCGCCCCGGACCGGGGTGGCAGCGGTTGCTCCGGCACCGGTGGCGGCTGGAAAAGCACGCTCGGTGCCGCCTTCGACCGCCGAGGACGGGACCCGGCAGGATCCTCCTGATCCTCGGGCGGCGGCGGTGCCGGAGGTGCCGGCGGTGGCGTGAAGGTCGCCTTCGGGGAGCGTCGACGGGCTCCCTCAGCAGGCTCACGGCGGTTGTGCTCGCTGGGCGGCTGCTCCTGCATGTCGATGGAGCGTAGTCCTGATCACACCAATGCACAGCGGGAGCGGTCCCCGGACACCTGGGCGCAGTCTGTTCCGGTAGTCGCTTTGCTCCCGGCCGGGCGGGGCCTGTATCCTCGGGCCCGGTGGTCTGCGGGCCACCTGGGAGACTTCGCCTAGTCTGGTCTATGGCGCCGCACTGCTAATGCGGTTGGGGTCTTAAAGCCCCTCCCGGGTTCGAATCCCGGAGTCTCCGCGCGAAAGCCGGTGTGTAGACTGGCCGAGCACCAGCGCCCGTAGCTCAACGGATAGAGCATCTGACTACGGATCAGAAGGTTAGGGGTTCGAGTCCCTTCGGGCGCGCAAGATCACAAGGGGTCTGACCTGCCGAAACGGCAGTCAGGCCCCTTACCTGTTGTGTCCCGTGTGGCCGGTTGGTTGCTCGGATGGTGCTCGTGCGACGAGCATCCCTCGTGTCCCGGTCGGTCCGGCGGCGTCCGGCTGGGCGTCCTTTGCCTCGGCCCGGTTTCTGGCGGACGCCGAGGCTGGACTTGGCGTGACTATTACTCGATTGCCTCGGGCCGTCGCGGTAGCTTCGCTCTGCGTCGAACAGTTATCGTGCCCTTCCTGAGGGTTGTGGAGAGTCGGGACTTTCGTGATCGATCCCCAGCAGGTCGAAGACGCCAGACGTGCGCTCGGTGTGGGGCTCGCGCAGCATCGTAGGTCGCGTGGTTTGACGCAGGCCGATGTTGCCGAGCGGGTCTACAGCACGCGGAGCACCATCGCGGGGGTGGAGCGGGGTCAGCAGGTAGCTGATCGCGTCTTCTGGCGGCGGTGTGATCGGCTGCTGGAGGCTGGCGGCGAGCTCCTCGCCGGCTACGACGGATACCGGGATCTGAAGCAGCGCTTTGATCACGAGAGAATCGAGGCGAGGCAACGGGCGCGCTGGGGTGAAGTTGACGACGGTTCACCGCAGGCGCTGGTAGACGTTCCAGTCGCGGGTGGGCTGCCGTCCAGTGGCACGGTGGCGACGACAGCGCTAGCAGACCCTTCGGGCGGCTCGCCCGCACCTGGCCTGGGAGGTGGATCCGCCTCCGTGAGTGTCGATCCCGCCATGGCGCTGCACTGGGAGGAGATGCTCCGGCTCCTCGCCGCGTCGCACAACGTTTTTGGCTCGCGCCAGGTCTACGGGGCGGTCTGCCGAGAGTTAGCTGTTGTTCGCCGTTATCGACACGAGGCGACGGAGGACCTCAAGCCACGTCTTCTGGCGGTTGAGGCGCGGTGGGCGGAGTTCGCTTCGTGGACCGCCGACAATCTCGGAGATGTCAGCGCAGCCACTCACTGGCTCGCCCACGCGCTCGAACTGGCGTGCAGGGCAGGCGACAAGCGGATCGCCGCCTACGTCTTCATGCGCCAAGCACAGCAAGCTGTCGACCGCATTGACGGAGCCCATGCTGCAGGACTTGCCAGAACCGCTGAAAGCCTTGTTTCGCTCACCGATCGTGACCGCGCCCTGTGTTTGATCCGTCAGGCGCAGGGCCACGCCCTCTGCGGCGACAAGTCCCGATCCCTCACCGCTATCAAGGCCGCGCACAAGCTCATCAACCACGCGACGGGCCTGGCCGCGGATGATGCAGACACCATCGGCCACCATTGCACTCACGCCTACCTGCAAGCTCATGAGGGCTACTGCCTGCTACGCCTTGGCCAGGTAAGGGCAGCGGCGCGTGCCCTTGAAGATGCGCTGGAGGGCTGGCCTGTCAACTACCGACAGGACGAGGCGCTGACGCGAAGCTGGCTCGCCCTGTCCTACGCCGCTGCTAACCGGTTGGCCGAGGCGGGCGCCGAAGGAAGCCGCGCCCTCTCCCTGGCCGCCGCGACCGCTTCGGCGCGGGCGATGCGCGCCCTGGGCCAACTGCATGCGCGACTCGCTGGATCCTCGACATCCACGGACGTCATCGAGTTCCGAAACTCCTTCTCCCTTGTCGCCTCAACGGTCAGACTGTGATCATGGATCTGATCTCCACCGCGACGACCACGGACGAGGCCACCCGAGCTGCGGACGTCGCCGTACTTCCGGTGGGCAGTTTCGAGCAGCACGGTGATCATCTTCCGTTGATCACAGACACGATCGTGGCCTGCGCCGTCGCGAAGGCCGTTGCCACCGAGTACGACCTTTTGCTGCTGCCACCGGTAACCATCAGCTGCTCCCAGGAACACACCGGATGGCCGGGTTCGGTGAGTATCCGCTCGTCCACCCTGACCCTGATCATCACTGACGTCGTCGAGTCGCTGCGCCGGGCGGGCGTCGACCGTCTCGTCCTGGTCAACGGCCACGGGGGAAACTACGTGCTGTCCAACGTCGTGCAGGAAGCAAATGTCGGAGCACGCCGCATGGCCCTGTACCCGCGGCGGCAGGACTGGGAGACCGCCCGCCAGCAGGCAGGGCTGGGCAGTACCGGTCACGACGACATGCACGCCGGTGAGATCGAAACCTCCCTTCTTCTGCACCTCTGCCCCGAACTCGTCCGGCCCGGCTACCAGAGCGCTGACCATCTCGCCGATCGCCCGGACCTTCTGGTGCTAGGGATGCGCGGCTACACCGACAACGGCGTCATCGGCAAGCCCTCGCTCGCCACGGCCGCCAAGGGCAAAGCGGTCCTGGACAGCCTGACCGCCTCGTTCGCGACCAGCCTCGCGGTACTCAACCAGCACACTGAGCTGTTTTCAACCTGACTGGTGAGGCTCTTGGACGATTGGAACGACGAGGGCAGTGTGGTGGGAAGCTGTAGTTGGGAGAGGCGCGGCTCTCAATCGGCCGTACCGATCTGCAGCCAGACACGGATCCGCTCGGTGACCTTGTCGCGCCCTCCGAGGGCGTCGCGGACCTCGGCGGTGAAGGTGGCTCGGCCCTGCGGGGAGGGCAGCCGGTCGGCCGACATGGCGGAGAAGACGCCGCCAACCATGTCGTCGACGGTGAGCGGTGCGTCGTACTGTACCGACGACTCCGCGTATCGGTAGCCGGCGCTGACGAGGGCGTCCTGGTTGCGTCGGCGGCCGGCCTCGTCGGTTTGGCACGTCGCCGTGACGGGGTGCCCGAGCAGCCGTTCCATGCATTTGCGCAGCGTCCCGGACCACTCGGCGTCCTGCGACCACAGCGGTGCGCCGTTCGTGATCACGGCGACGCCGCCGCCCGGACGCAGCAGCGGCCGGATGGCCCGGAACAGCGCGTCGCGGTCCATGAAGTGGATGGCGACAGCGACGGTGAGCGCGCCGATCGTCCGGTCGCCGAGAAGCCGGCCCAGCGCGGGCAGGTCGCTGTCATCGCCGAGCAACCAGGCGGTGTTGGCTCTTGCGGCGTTGAGGGCGGCTTGGCGGGCCAGGGCCAGCATGTCCGGCTCCGGGTCCACGCCGATGACGGACCCGACCCTGGCGGCGAGCGGGAGGGTCAACTGGCCGGTGCCGCAGCCGAGGTCAACCACCGTGTCTGCGGCGGCGAGGCCGAACGCTTCGACGAGGGCGTCGAGCACCTCGGGCGGGTAACCGCGTCGGTGCCTTGCGTAGTACGTCGCCACCTCACCGCTGAAGCTCGCTCTCATCTCGACAGCCTGCCCGCAGCACCGATCGGGAAGCGAGCGATTCTGCTCAGGGCATGGCCACCGTGTTGCTCAGTCATCCGAGCCTGAGGTCTGCTGCTTGCGCAACGCCACAGTGAGGTACTCGGTTGAGGGGAACTGTGGCGATGAAGTCGTTCTCAAGCCGGGCAGCGCTGCTCTTTCACGAGCTGAAGGACGAAGATCGCGGCGAGCAGGGCGGTGGCGCGGCGCGGGCAGCAGTGCAGCTTGGTCAGAAGTTTCCAGGTCTTGACGGTGGCGATGGCGCGTTCGCCGATGGCGCGGATCTGGCATGGGAGCGGTTGACCTCGCGCATGGGTTCGGGCAGGTTTCGGCCATAGAAGGGGATGATGACGGTGCCTCGAGCGCCGCGGTAGCCTTGTCGGCGAAGGCATCACCTCTGCGTCGGTGAGCGCGTCGATGATGCCGTGGTGGCGGGCAGCGGTCAGGTCGTGAATCGAGCCGCGCAATGCGGGTGAGAACCAGGCCAGCCGGCCGGCGGCATTAGCGATGACCTGGGCGTTGACCCCGTGACAGCGGTGTTTCCCTGCGTAGCGGCGCCGATCTTGCTTATAACCGGGGCTTGCGAACCCGATGCCTGGCACCGGAGCAGCCACAGGCGGCCACTCGCCCCGCAGGCGCAAGTTTGCATAAGTCGGCGCGAGCGTCAAGACGATGTGGGCAATCCTTTGTGTCCGCTGGACGACAGGCCAGGGCTCGTTAGGCGGCTGCAGGGCTCCCCAGTGGCCGCTTCGTTACGAGATGATGTACCAATGCCCTCGAACCTTCCTGAGCCGGTCGGCGCACAGAAGAACGTGGTCTACCTACGGGACAGTGGCCACGTAGTGGTGTTGGGCACGGCTGGCAGTGGGAAGACGACCATGGCGGTCACGAGAGCAATGTGGTTGGCCAACCATGCTCCCAAGATCGCGGGGCCTACTCTGTTGGTCACCTTCAACAAGGCTCTTGTGACTTTCTTACGCCGTAACATGGTGTCGCGGACTCCGAACCTTGTGGTAGAGAACTATCACACATTCGCGAAGGGTTACCTGGCCTCGCGTGGGATGATGGGACGGCGGGACATCGTCGACGGTGAGAAATATCAACTTATCGAGAACGCGATCGCCGAAGTTCAACGACGGTACCCGGGAGTTGGCGTGTTGAAGCGCCCGCTTCGCTTCTTCGAGGATGAGTTCCATTGGCTTGCCGGGCACGGAGTGACGGACGAGCAGACCTACATCAACGCAGATCGCATCGGACGCGGTCGTCCGCTCATGCCGGCTGATCGGCCGTACGTTTACGCCGTACGGGAGGCGTACTGGCGCCTACGCCGAGAATTGGGAAAGCGGTACGATTGGGACGACCTTGCTCTCGCTGCTCGAAAGGCATTCGAGGAGGACGAAAGTCCTCGCCGCTATCGGCACGTTGTTGTCGACGAAGGGCAAGATTTTTCTCCCGAGATGATTCGGAGCCTTGCAGCGGCGGTAGGCTCTAACGGAACAGTCACGTTCTTCGGCGACTATGCACAGCAGATGTATGGGCGGCGGCTGTCATGGAAGAGTCTCGGCTTGAATGTCCGAAACGGCGCAGTCCAATTCGAGCAAAACTATCGAAATACTCCGCAGATCGCCAGGCTTGCGGTTGCGCTATCCAACATGCCGTTCTTCCGGGACGACGTTGATCTTGTTGAACCTAAGATAGTAAAGGCAGATGGTCCACTGCCAGTTCTAGTGGAATATCCTGATCGTCCGACCCAGTTCAGGGAGGCGATCGAGCTCGCCAGGCGACTCGGGCGCTCCATGACAGTTGCAGTTCTGTTCCGCAAGAGGGAACATGACGCTGACGTTTCTGCCCAACTACCCTTCGCCACACGCCTTCACAAGAAGCTGACGACTTGGCCCTTGGGACCGAACGTCTTCTACGGCACCTACCACGCGGCAAAAGGCCTCGAGTTCGATGCGGTGATCATCCCCTTCTGCGACCACGACCTGCTGCCCGACCCTGTGGAAGTTGAGGCCCACGGTCCGGGTGAGGCGATGTCTCGCGAGGCGCGGCTGCTATATGTGGCATTGACTAGGGCAAAGGTCCGGTTGCACATCATGTATTCCGGCAAACTGACCTCGCTACTGCCGACGGACCCCAGCCTTTTTCAAAGGACGACACCGAAGTGACTATCGCAGATTTTGCACGTCGGCTTGGGATACGCAGGCTGTGCCACTTCACGCCTGCGCGGAATTTCGCACAGATGCTTGACGCGGGCGTAATCCAGGGAACGGCAGAGTTGGCTGCGCAGGGAGCTACATTCAAGCAAAACGACATGAGTCGGTTTGATGGCGGCCTTTCTCACGTATGCTGCTCAATCGAATATCCCAATACCTGGTATCTTGATCGTATCAGGGTGAATGATCCGCATTTCCTGGACTGGGTGATCTTGACGCTTGATCTTGCGCTGCTTGACCAGGCGGGAGTCCGCTTCTTCCCCTACAACGCTGCCCGAGGCAGGGGAGGTGGACAGAAGGCTGGCGTAGAAGGTTTTGCTTCACTCTTCGCGTCGACCGTGCGTGGCCAGCAGACATGGACTCGTCTGCCGGGTCATCCCGACTGGTGGCCGACAGACGACCAGGCGGAGGTGCAGCTGCCCGGTCCAATCTCGATCACCTCAGTACACTCCGTGATCTACCGAACCGAGCAACAGCATGCGACGGAAGTCGCGCGACATGCCATGTTGCGCCCGCTTTATCCGCTTCCGCCAGCTATCGTTGCACCGACGCTGTTCGATAAATACGCGCTCAGTGCGTCCGTCCGGCGAGGTGAGCGCCCAGCCGAAAGACCGATCCCATGAGTGTCGGTGGTATCTGGCAGAGTGAACGTGTGGAGCACCGTCGGGAGTCGCGACTTGAGGGGCTCCTGCTGGCTGTCGCCGTGGGGGATGCCCTGGGTTGGCCGTTCGAACGACGGGCCCGCCGCTTCGACGACGCCGACGAAGCTCCACTCGGCCCGTTCGTCCGATGGGAGCGAAACGCTGGCAACAGGTTTCGATCGCTGCCGGAAGTGATCGAGCCTGGGGAGTATAGCGATGACACCCAGATGGTCATCGCTGTAGCCCGAGCGCGCACAGCGGCAGGCCGTGACTGGTTGCGCTACTTGCGAACTGTCGAGCTGCCGTTTCTCCTGGCATACGAACGAGGTGCGGGGGCTGCTGTCAAGCGAGCGTGCAGGGCATGGGCGAGTGGCACGCCTCCGTGGGAGACTGGAGCAACACTCGATACGTACTTCAACGCGGGCGCGAACGGAGCGGCCATGCGTGTGGTGCCCCATGTCCTCTGGCACGCGGGTGCCCGGAGCTTCGACGATCTCGCGGATGACGTTGCAGAGGATGCGATCTCGACCCACGGGCATCCGCGGGCACTTATCGGTGCGCTGCTGCACGCATTCGCCCACTGGATAAGTATTTCACAGCCCGCACCAATTCCGTATGGGTGGCTTTTGGGTGAGTTAATTAGCCGACGCATGGAATGGTCGCGGGTTCCTCGCATCTTGGCGCAAAAGCACGAGTGGCTTGCAGCGGCTGAAAAGTCAACAGGCGACTACCCTTCCCTGTGGCGAGCTACCGTTGAGGAAGTGTTAAAGATGCTGGAGGTGGCAAGTGCTGCCGCCGACCCGGCTTCGCTAAAGGCGCCTGCGGATATTATGGCAGAGCTCGGTGTCTCGCGTGGTCGAGAAACAGGATCTGGTACCGTGTGCGCTGTCGGTGCGGCCTATCTGGCGACGTACAACGCCGCCGCCCCGGACGCTGGGTTACAAATGGCTGCTCGGCTGAAGGGCGCCGATACAGACACCCTGGCTTCTATGACGGCTAGTCTTCTGACCGCAGCCGTCGGCGCAGAATGGATAGCACCGTACCGTCGCCAGCTCCAGGACGCCGAGTTGCTGTACCGGCTATCAGTCGAACTCGTTGATGGGGCTCAGCCTCTTCCGATGCCATTGCCAACGCGGCGAGCGATAGGCCAGATGCAAGAGAGGGTCCTCCAATCGGAGATGGACCAAGTGGTGGAAATACCAGGTGGTCGTACTGGTCGGGTGGTGGACGTCGCGACTGTCGAGAGCAACAAGGGTGTTGCCCGGAGACTGAAGGTGAAGACCAAAGACGGGCAGACTTTGTATTTTCTCTCATGGCCGAGGGACGAAGTTCCAAAGTACCGGGCACCAATCGTCGCCCCAGTGAGACAACGTCCTGTATCAGCGATTCATGGTGTTGACATATTCGTCCGAGATCTGCCGCGCGCTCGGCAGGTGCTTGAGGATCTTTTGCATCTCAAGCCGGATGCATCAAACCCGCGTTGGGTGCGTTACGGCACTACCGTTCTGAGAGGAAATCCGGATTTAGGCGATCAAAATCCGACTTTCAATCTCCGGGTAGAGGCTACCGTTACTCAGAACCTCGTCCACGATGCGGAGAAAGTCGGTGTCCAGGTCGAGCAGAACTATGGCCCCCACGGAGGGATTGGCCTACGGATCGAGCCCGGATTCGTTGTTGTAATTAGAAGCGCATAGTGAAATTTGGCCGGCCATCCCTTGAAGGTTGGCGTGAATCATTCATTCTGCAACCTAGAAGATTGGCCTCTGGCCCGAGTGGCGCGCGGATTGGACCGAGTTTCGTCTGTTTCGATGGGCACTAAGCGGCCTTGGCATGATCGAGTGGTCGCTTGACCCTCCACCGGGGATGCCAACCTTGCCCCTCGTTGTACTCCGGCGAGTCCGTCTCATGACCGCTGGGGAAAGGCGCGACCTAAGGTTGCTTGCGGAAGCGTGCGACTACGGCCTGATCAGAGACCTGTACTGGCTGCCAGCGGAGGGTTGCCTGGAAATTGTCGACAGCGCTCCCAGACGGCTGCCGGACAACGCCTAGGTCCAGCACGCAACTCGTGAGTATTCTCGCCGAGGCAGTCGCGGCTGCAATCGGTGCCAGGGCACGGCGGGGACCACCAACCGGGCCTATGATGCCGGCGTTACCAGCGACAGCGACTGGCATGCCGTGAAATGACTGTGCTGACCGGCTGGAACCACGGCAGCGCCACAGCGAGTCGTCGCACCTCACGCGGTAGAAGAGCAAACCCCAGCCTCGCGCTCGAGCCACCATCAGCCCATCTTGGGGTAAATGCGCCAGCGCCCCTCATCCTGGCGATCTTTCCAATCTTCCGGCCAGTGCCTGTGATCTTCAAGTAAGTTACGGGTGAAGTCGGTGACATCCGGCCAACTGCTGACGGGAGGGATAGAGGCTGATTGCACCTCAAGCAGAATGCGGTCGGTGGTCTCGGATGCCTCACTGATCGTTACAAGTCTTGCTGGGCAATAGATCCCAGTCAGCTCTTTAATGGTGGCGATTGTAGCTTCCAGGTCACCGTGTGCCCGATCCAGAATATAGGCGAGAGTGGCGTAGTTGCATATTGGTACGACGCGAAGGCTACCTGCTGTGGGATTATATGTGTCCCACCAGGTCAACACGCCCGCCGTCACTTCGGTTGGCCGTTCCGGCGCGCCTTTGCCGAACACTGACCGCAGCGGCCAGGCCCCAGATCGAAGGGCTTGCGCTGCCTGTTCCGCCTGCTTTAGTGCTCTCGCGTATCCCACACGCTGTTCAACAAAATTCCTCATCTGGAAGCTGGTGCGGAACTTGTCAAACGTTGTCTTCAACTCAAATACAGCCACGTGCGCCGTAGTGGTGTCCAGAAGGACCAAATCGGCGTCGCCGACCCCGTCCGGAGCGGCAACTCGGGCCCGCCACTTGATGCGTTCACCGCAGTTCAGCCTACGCCCTAGCCAGTCTGCTGCGCGAGCGAGTGTCGAGCCGACTGTCTGACTCCAAAGCTGCTCATGACGCCTGATCAAGAGCGTCAGGAAGACTAAGTCCGGGTGCATTCCATGGAACCCGAAGAACCATGGAATATAGTGATCGCCACATCTGAGCAAGGGGGCGGTAGCGCTCCACGAAAGCGCTTCATCGGGGGAAATTGAGTGGCAGGCCACCAGTGCCGCAAAGGCATCCGAGGTCTGTGGTGCCTCACGCTGGCGATAATGGTTCCATATCTCGAATAACTCGTCTTGACTGTACCATGCTGGCGGCAAATCGGCCAGGTCAATTAAGCACGCCTGGAACGTTGGCAGCTCGTCTAGGTCGAAGCCGATTCCGGCCGATAACCTACCCCAAGCGTCAGGGTCGCTTTCGCGGAGCACTGCAAGACTGGCGTGTCGCGATGCTTCAACCAGCCTTCGGCGCGTTTCATCAGTGAAGGGCTCGTCCAGAATCTGGCCGACTTCGTCAGGGAGCATGTAGCGCTCGGCCTGGTTGGCGACGAGGTGCAACGCGGAACGTCGAGCAGGCGGGGTTAGGCCGATCTCGACAATGCCAGAGCCATTGATAAAAAGCTCCCAATGACCCATTTCTAGACTAGCTAGTTGGTGTCGCGCAAGGTATAGCGAGTGATAGGCGCGCAACACCTCTTCTGCTGCGGGATCCGTCGACGCGCCAAAGTGGAAGTAGGGATCGGTGAAGCCTTCGACCCGAGCAAGTGCCGACACGAGACAATACCAGTTCACCTGGTGATCGGCGGAGCTGTAGGCAGGCACATGATCAACAATATGATTGCCGTGCTGACGAGCGGCGTGAACCAGCATCGGGACGAGGTAGCCCGGATCCAGTGACGGCAGGGAAGGGGGGCGGTCGCCGAAAGATGTCACCACACTCCGCAGGCCATCAACAAGCGCCTCCTGCAGTGCTGGCGCCGCACGCCTCATCTACGTTCGACCCCCTCGTCAAGTAGACCGGCTTGGAGAACCTACCGAACAAACCTCAAGCTTGGCTTGCCGGACGGTTTAGTCGGGATCCTGCCAGGACGTCCTGGAACCCCTCGCTGGTGAATCACTGCGATTGGAACCCCGTCGCAACTCGATCTCCCGCCGGGCGTCGAAGACAACGCCGACCATGCGGCCGGGGGTGCGGTCGTGACTGTGCATCCGTCGTGTTCGTTCCCGTGGGCTGGTGGACCGTAGTGGGCCAGGGCCAGGCGGTGGGTTCGGTGAGTCCCCCGGCGGTGGTGATCGCGGTGGCGACGTCCTCGGGTTTCACGTCGACACGATGATCGTCGCGTTCGGGCTCGCCCCCGGAGAAGAGGTCAGGTTCGGGTTCGTCGGCCATAGTTCCCCCGTCCATCGCCGTTGCCCAGCGTGCTCGGCGTGCGGCCTCGGCCTTCTCGGTACGGTGTCTGGTCTCGAGCTGGCGGTAGGCGTCATAGGCGGCGATGAGTTCGCCTTGGGCGTCGAGGAGTGACTCACATTGCCGCCAGAAGACCCGGTCCACCACCTGATGGCCGCGCTCGACCATGGCAACGGTGCTGCGACTGCTGCGGACCTGCCGTGCGAGATCACTCTGAATGAGTTGGCGCGTTTACGCCAGGTGGCGAGCTTGCGGCCGAGTTCCTGCCTTGCTTCCTGGAGCTGCTGGCGGTCGATCATGAGCTGCCTACCCATCTGGAGACTGTCGCCCCGGGCGCGGCGGCAGTGTTCGACGCACGGCAAGCCGACACTAACGAATCGCAGTGGATATCGACTGGCTCGCAAGACGACGCCGCGCGTTGGCCGGGGCAGACACGTCGCCACCAGTCGGCTCGGAGTCTGCTGGCGGTGTCGCTGGAAGCGGCGGTGCCTCGACCTGGAGCGGCCAGTGCTCACCCGGGGGCACCGGAGGGCCGCCGAGGATGGCGTCGGTGGCGGCGTGGGCGAGCGTGGCCTGGGTGGTGGCGGGTATCCCGATCCTGTTCCAGTGGAAGATCACGTGTTCGGCGACGACCGCGCGCACACCGCGGGTGAGCTGTCCCGTCGCGCGTAGGCGGTGCAGGGCCGTGCCGGTGGTCTCGAAGGCGGCCTGCCAGTCGCCGGGTGTGCGGGCGGTGCCGAGGAGCAGGTGACGGACCTTGCCCGTGAACGCCTCCCAGGTGTCGGCGTCGGATGCGGGGCGCTGGTGGGGGTGTGCGGTGCGCCGGTGGGCGAGGCGCGCCCAGACGTCGCCTTGTTCGTTGAGGTCGAGCCCGGCGGCGCGCATGAGTGCGGTGCACAGGACCAGGGAGCGCTCACGCCGGTCGGTGGGGCGGTCGTGGAGGTAGGTGAGCAGGTGGCGGCTGTCGTGGTGGAACAGGGTGTGGGCGGTGTCCATCGCCTGGGTGCCGCCGAAGGTGTGGATTTCGGGTTCGTAGATGTCACCGCTCCACGCGCATCCCTCGGTGAGCAGGTCGATCAGCGGCTGATGGCCGGTGGGCGTGGTAGGTAGGTAGCGGATGCGCCAGGGTCCTTTGCGGATGAACCACCAGGCGGTGATCAGGCCGGCGGTCTCGGCGGCGGGTAGCACGCGGCTGAGGTGCGCTACCGCCTGCTGTTCCCGGTCGTGGCGGCTGCGGCCGGGGTAGCTGATGGTCACGTGCTGCCAGGCGGCGTGCGTCATGACGGGGCCACTTTCAGGTCAGTAGGAGGCAGGCGTCCCACCCAGTAGCGGTGGTCGCGGCGGTGGCGAGGCGGCAGCCGGTGGTGCCGTCGAGAAACCCGGCAGGTTCGTCGGCCACGGGCCCGGCGTCTTGGTGCAGGCATGCCAGGTCCGTGACGGGTATCGGCGTGAGGGCGTCGGCGGCGATGCGTCGGCCCGTGGCCAGCAGGCCGGCGGTGCCGTGGCAGAGGCTGCGATCGGTGAGCCGCCCGACCTGTGCGGGGTCGGTGACGCAGGTGGTGAACGCGGTCTCGGCGATGCGTTGGCGGGTGGTGTCGTGCAGGGCGAGGGCGGCCAGTTGGTGGGCGCGGGCGATGCCGGGGGTGCCGTAGCACCAGGACGGGCGCCCCGGCTGGTGTTGGGCCGGTGCGCCGCGGTGCAGGTCGTCGACGGTGAGGGTTTGCGGCCACCAACTGCCGGTCTCGGTGTGCTGTTGCCAGGTGTCCAGCCACCGGCAGATGCGGGTGATCGCAGTGGTGTGTCCGTCGACGGTGATGCCGTCACCGTGGGTGAGGGCGAGCAGCGCGAGGGGGCCGGTGATGCCGTGGGCGATGCCGTGGTTGGCGTGCCCTCCTGGTGGGGGTGGCTGGTGGCGGTGGGGTCCGTTGGCGCACCACCAGCCGGGCAGGTCACCGACGGGTTCGGTGAGCCGGACCAGATAGTCCAGGACGTGGCGGAGCAGGACGTGGTCGCCGAGGCGGCGCAGGACGACGCCGAGGCCGGTCAGGCCGCGGATGAGGTCGTACTCGGCGTAGTGGGGTTGCTGGCGGGCGTCGATGCGGCGGTGCGCGGCCTGCAGCCGTCGGCGGGTGACGGTGGCGGTGCCCGTGGCGGCGATTGTTCGTGCGCGGGTGAGGCCGGGTTCGTTGCAGGCGGCGAGGACGAAGGCGAGTGCGGGGGCGCCGTAGAAGAGGCTGGCGCCGGCGGCGATGCTGACGCCGTGGGCGGTGGCCTTGCGTAGGGCGGCGTACGCGGCGGCCTGGTTGCCGGTTTCCAGGTGCAGCAGGGCGACGCCGGCGGCGCCGTCGGCGAGGGACTGTCCGGTGGTCATGACGGTGCCGGGCGGGTGCGGGCGATGGTGCGGGCCAGGCGTAGGCAGTGCCGTTCGGAGGTGAGGTCGACGCCGATCATGCGGGCGTGGTGCAGGTGCAGCAGGTCGGCCAGCACCTGGTCGAGGTCGAGACCGTCGGCGGCGGCCAGATCCCGGTAGGCGGCGACTGCTGCTGCCAGGTCGTCGTCGCGGTGCGGGGTGCGGGCGAGGTCGAGCTGGGCGGGGTCGAGGCGTGAGCCGCGGTGGTGGGGGACGTGGTCGGCGAGCCAGCGCAGCCCGTGACCGGTGAACGAGTCGGCGATGGCGATCATGCCGGCGGCAGTTCGGGCCTGACGGTCACCGGTCAGCCGCCGCAGGACAGTGCGGGAGTCGGCGGCGAACACCGCCTCCGCAGCCGTGAGGGTGTGTCCGGTGCCGTGGCGGGTTTCGGGCCGGTAGGTGTGCAGGCTGTAGTCGTGCACCACGCCGTGGTCCTCCAGCCGCTGTACCCACTGGGCGAGGGTCCTGGCGGTGACCGCGAACTGGCCTGCGTCGTTCAGGGGGATGCGCAGGCGCAGGTGAGGTTCCGGGTCGGGGTAGCGCAGGAACCACCAGCCCGCCGGCAGCAGCGGCGAAGTTCGTCGGGCGAGGTCGGTGATGATGTCCTCGACCCGCCCGGACAGGTGGCTCTCCAGCCACGACGACTGTCCCGGCCGATGCCGCACCGAGGCCACCTGTCGGGCAGGTCGGGGCGGAGTGCTGGCCGGTGGGGGGTGGGTGAGGGTGAGGGTGAGTTCGGCAGGCCGGTTGTCGATCCAGCCGGCTGGTCCCGGGGCCTCGGTGACGACCGTGCGGGCCTGCCGCTGTAGGTGTCGGCGCAGCACCGCCAGGTGGGCGTTGTCGTTGAGGTCCAGGCGCAGCTGCCCATCGTCGTCGCCGACCAGGATCTCCTCCGGTAGCCGGCGGCGTTCGCGCCACCGCTGCCAGGCATCACGCCACCGCGGCCACGCCACCCCACGGGGGAGAGCCGACTGGTCGATGATCCAGCGGGCGGGATGCAGGATGCTGCGTCCACGTCGCACGCGGGGCAGGAACGGCAGATCGGCGGCGGAGCCCCAGTCGAATCTGCCGCACGGTGCCGCCCACGCGGTCCCGATCTCGGTCAGGAACCGCACCAGCGGCTGCTGCAGACCCGGAAGCAACACACTGTTGAACAGCAACGGCTCGACCGGCCGCCCGCTGCTCCGCGACACCAGCCACAGCCGCTGTCCGTCCCCGGTCACCGCCAGGTCCGCGACCGTGAACGGCGGGTCAGGGTGGAAGTCGCCCACGGGCAGGACCGGCAACACCCCGGCAGCGCGGGCAACCGCGGCCAGGTGGGCGTCCAGCGGCGGCCCGGACACCTGCACCGCGACCGCGCCGGGCAGGACCGTCGGCAGGTTCCGGTAGACGTCCTGGAAGCAGGCCCGTTCGGTGGGAGTGAGCAGGTGCAGGAAACGGCCGGCGGACACCCCGGCGTGACGGGACCCGCTGAGCACCGTCAACGCGAACCTGCCTCGGTCCAGGTCGTGCCCGGTGGCGGCGGCGAGGGTGAACCGCAGCTCGGTGTGCGGGACCGGCGGCCGATCATCGCCGTCGCGGAGGCGGCCTATCAGGTCGTCGTCGAGGATCACCTCCGCGCCGCCGTCCAGCGCCGACTGCTGGGCCAACTGCCCGAGCAGCCGGTCCCGCCCGGTGACCAGCGCCGGTGCGTACCGGGTGGAGCCGCGGTAGCCGGCGGGAAAGCCCAGCACGGCCAGCACTTCGCGCACCGGCACGGCCGCACCCGGACCCCACCGCTGGAGGAACGCCCGGTGGTACTCCACCCACCCCCGCATCCGCGGCGCGACCGCCATCAGCGTCGCCGCTGCCTGGCCGGCCTCCCGCAGCACCGCTGGCGGCAGGGACACCGACACATCGACACGCAGATCCACCGCGACCTCACCGCCACCGGGGTCGGGTAGCGGGGCGTGGCGGGCCAGGTGGGCGGCGGGGTCGGTGACGGTCATCGCCGGCCGCACCGCCGACAGCAACACCCCAGCACCGACCAGTGAGACCAGCATGCGCTCGGCCGGGCCGATCCTGCCGGACGCGGGCCCGGCGACCTTGGCGGCGAGGTCATCGAACCTGATCGGGGATTCCGCCGCGTGCAGTGCCGCCCGCACCGGCCCGGTCAGGTGGACCTCGACGTCCCACCGGCGGTCGCCGTCAGCACGGGCGCAGGGCAGCACCCACACCTCGCCACGCTGGTAACCCACCGCGTTCGTCACCACCGCCACCCCGCGAAGCACCCTCAGGTCCTGCTCGACCCGTGCGGTGTGCGCGGCGATGAACCGCCCGTCCGGCCGGACAACCCTCCGGTGCGCCTCGCCCCAACGAACCGACGTGCGGGCACCGAAGTCGACCGGGGCAACGCCGGCGAAGGTGCCGAACGGTGTCGCCCGGCCGGTCCACCGCAGCACATACCGCACCACCGACTCGACCAGCCGCCGCAACCGATCAGGATCAGCAGGCTCGCCGGTCACCGCCCGGGTGACCTGCTCGCCCAGGTGCGGCGAGGCGCAGGCGACGGCCTCCGCGAACCCCGGCAGCGCCCACACGCTGGTCAGCCACTGCCGCCACTGCTCCGGCCGCTGCGCGGTCAGGTCGGGCCACGCGGGCAGGGTCAGACCGCTCGGGTAGGCGGCGACTCGGATCAATGCCGCACCAGTCGCAGGAAACATGCTGCACCACCAGAAGGGGAGGGCCCGGTGTCGGCGGACACCGGGCCCCGACAGAGGGTGCGGACAGGGGTTACTTGCTGCCGCCGGAGCAGGCGTTGGAGCCCGTGTTACCGGAGCCGCAGTTGTCGTCGGTGCTGGTGGCGTACCCACCGGCGGCGGGGCCGGCATCCACCAGCGTGATGTCCAGGTCGAACTCGTCGAGGTCCGTGGTCTCCACTCGCTGTGCCTTCCTATGCGGGGGTGAAGGTGAGGACGAGGCGGCTGTGCCGCTTGTCCAGCACCGTCCCGGCCGGCAGGTCGCCGTCGGGAGTCCGTGCGGGCAGGACATGCAGCACCGGAGCCGGTTCGCCGCCGTCCACCCACGCCCGCATGTGCGCCACCATCCGCCCGGCCGCGCCGGCGGCGTCCGGTCCGTGGGCACACGCGCCAAGGTCGAACATGTCATCGGTCCAGCGCAGCGCCGACCGGTAGACGAACGTGCCCTCATGCAGGGCGGCGGGCGTACCGAACCGCCACGCCGGCGCGACGACGCCGGCGTCGACGGCCTCCTGCTGCGCCGCAAGCACCACGAACTGATCCACCTCGGCGGCAAGACGCGCCGCCAGCCACAGGTCCAGATCAGCCAGGACAGTCCGAGGCGGCAGGGCAACCTCCGCCCACGCCTGCTCCCGCGGCCGCGACAACAGCCCACCCACCAGGTTCGGGCTGACCTGCTGACCCTCATCCAGCCGCAGATGCACACCGTCGGCCACGTCGACGTACCGCACGTCGTGGGCTCCGGCGCCTTGCATCGCCACGAACCCGCACAGGCGCTGGCTTCGGCTGACCAGCCGGTCACCGTCACGACGCAGCGCCCACGACCGAGTCATCCCGAACGTCCGCAACGGCACCACCAACACGCCGCCCTCGACCAGCTGGCCAATCCACGCCGAAGGGATGTCCCACGCACCAACGGTCACGATGATCAGGTCGAAGCAGGGACCCGGAACCAGCGGCTGCTCGGCGTCGGCGCACACCACCGTGACGTCGCCGTACCCCGCCGCCGTCAGACACGCCACCGCCCGCTCGGTCACCTCCGGGTCGATGTCCACGGTCGTCACCGACCCCGACTCACCGACCAACTCGCGTAGCAGAGACGCGTTGTAGCCACCCGAACCGATCTCCAACACATGCCGGCCCGCCAACCCGCCATCGAGAGCGTCGGCCGCCTGACCCAGCATCTCCGCGATCAACCACGGCGCCGACACCGAACTGAGGGTCTCCTCACCGCGCCGCTTCGTGACCACCGCGCTGTCGCCGCGGTAGGCCTCCTCGACCGCCACGCCCGGCGTGAACACCTCGCGAGGCACCGTCCGCAGCGCCGCCTCCACCTCGGGCCGCATTACCAGCCCTTTCGCCTCCTGGTCGGCGACCAGTTGGTCGACCATCGCGTTCCGGAGGCCTTCGCTGCTTACCGTGCCGACACCCATGTGCTGCCTCTCTTCCTATCCACCAGGGTCGTCCCATCGAACGACCGCTCTTCCTTCCCGTCCTGCGGCTCGCAGGGTGGCCTCGGAGGTACAGATCCCTATGAGCCGCAAGGGCGCCAGCGTTCGTGGGACCGGGCGCGCCGGCCGGTGAATCACCTGGACCGTCGCGGTAAATCCGTTGCGTCAGGTCGAACGTCGCCCCAGTTCAGCGCGCACCCGGGGTCGGTTGGCCGCCGATCGGGGGAAGCGACGACCAACCGACCAGCACCACCACCGGGGCAACAGGTGCGTAGCCGAGGAGCATGTCGACCAGAGTTGCCACCGCCCGAGGGTCGACCACTCGTTTGCTGGCGGTCCACCGGAAGGCGCAGATTCCTCTTGGCGAATCACGGCCCGGGGCTGCGCGCATCATCAAGGGACCGGGATACGGATCCATGAGGTGAACTCCTTCCGTGGACGATGCCGACGATCGGCCGCTCTAGGTCGCGCTCATCGCATCACCACTCAACGCCTGCACGCCGATGTCGAACACCCTCGACACGAATTCTCGACACCGGGCAGTGCCGGTTGAGAGAGTGCCGGCGACGATGCACAGACAAATACGGCTCGACGCCAACAGTTGCACCGGATCAACCCGCTTGCCGCTGATCGGCTGCCACAATGCCTGCGACGCGCGGCTCGGCGTCCGGTCCCGCCGACGGTGACGTGCTCCCAGAGAAAGCTCTGGTGAGAATGGATCAGTTGGTATTGGTTAGCCGCAAGTACCGGCAGTCCGGCGACTCGACTACCAGATGTGGTGGCAGGCAGCGCTGGAGTCGCCCGCAAGATTGACTATGCCTCGGCCCGCCAAGCATTCAAAACACGAACCGCTGCCGAGGTTTCCGGGTGCTCGTCGCCCTGCACGCGCACCGAGTCGTTGACCACTTTCTCTAGGATGGTGATCGCGTCTTCGGTTCGGCCCGCCCGCCGATAGGAGACGGCGAGGTTGGCGCGGGCGGTGATTGTGTCCGGGTGCTGGTCACCCAGCACGCGCACCGAGTCGTTGACCACTTTCTCTAGGATGGTGATCGCGTCTCCGATTCGGCCCGCCTGCGCGTAGGCGGCGGCGAGGCTGGCGCGTGCGGTGATTGTCGACGGGTGCTGGTCACCCAGCACCCTCTTCCGGTCGTTGACCACTTTCTTCAGGATCGTGATCGCGTCTCCGGTTCGGCGCGCCTGCCAGTAGGAGGCGGCGAGGTTGGCGAGGGCGGTGATTGTGTCCGGGTGCTGGTCACCCAGCATCCGCATCCGGTCGTTGACCACCTTTTCTTCAATGGTGATCGCCTCTTCGGTTCGGCGCGCCTGCCGATAGGAGGCGGCGAGGTTGGCGCGTGCGGCGATTGTGGACGGGTGTTGGTCACCCAGCACGCGCACCGAGTCGTTGACCACTTTCTCTAGGATGGTGATCGCGTCTCCGCTTCGGCCCGCCTGCCAGTAGGCGGCGGCGAGGTTGGCGTGTGCGGTGATTGTGGACGAGTGCCGGTCACCGAGCACTCGCAGCGCGTCGTCGAACATTCGGTGCCAGTAGCCGATGGCGAGGGTATGCAGCCCGGAACGCAGGAGGCTGGTGCCGGCGTGGTACAGCAGCGGATGCCCGTCAGGGTGCCACAGCAGCTCACCGCCGAGGCTGGCCAGGGTGGTGGTGTTGGTACGCAGCGCATCCACGAGGTTGGTGGTGGCGTGGTCGTGCTCAGGCCACAGTTGCAGTAGCGCGTCGGCAGCGGCCCGGATGACGGCGGTCGGGTCGATCGTGCTGGCTTCCCGGGTGGCGCGGGCGGTCAGAGCATGGACCCGCACGGCGCGGGGCCCGTCAGCGGGGGCATGGGTCAGCAGGCCGTAGCGGTGCAGCGTCCGCAGAGCCATGTAGGACTGATCGGCGGTGACGACCCGGTCGGCTTGATCAGACAGGTAACCGGTGACCGCGGAGGTCTTCCACAGTTCGTCGGGGTGACCGTCGGGGTTGAGTACGGCGGCCAACGCCAGGGCGTGCCGGGCCAACCCGGCCGGGTTGGCCCGGTCGGCGGCATCCAAGGCGAGCAGGAGCGTGACCGTCACGGGTCGGCCGTAGTCGTCGGGGTCGCTGTCGGCGGGCATCACCTCGGCCACCCGCGCTGCGGCGGTGTATCGGGCCAGATATTCCACGCACCCAACCGCCTGGTCGATCATGTAGGCGGTAGCGTGGGACAACGCTAGGGGCAGATGCCCGACGGCGGCGGCCAGGTCACCCGCGCCCGAGTCGAGCAGGCCGGGATACCCGGCTTCGGTGAGCCGGTCGGTCAGGTATTCCACAGACTCCGTCGGGCTGTACACGCCGATGTCGATACTCTGCCGGCCGCCGGTGGCCAGGGCGGCGTCGCGGCGTCGGGTCGTCGCGAGCGTCCATCCGGTCGGCCGGTGCGGCGGCCACCAACCGACCAGATGGGCCGGGTCTGTGATGTCGTCCAGGACGATCAGCCAGGTCCGGTCGGTGGTGTGCAGCCATTCGCAGAAGGCGGCGGCGTCGGCGGCCTGGTCCGTGCCGTCGGCGCCTGGGGCACCGACCCGCAGCGCGGCCCGCGCGTAGCCGATGATGATCTGCTCAGGGCTGCCCGCGGGCACCCACGCCACCAGATCCGCGGTCCGCTCTACCTGGGCCTGATGAGCGAACCACGCCGCCAGCTGCGATTTGCCGACCCCACCCTCACCGGCGAGGACCCGGGTACCCGTCCCTGTCGGTCGGGTATCGTGCTGGGTCAACACGACATCAGCACCGTGATCACGTGCTTCCTGGATCCTCGCGCGCACACCCTCGCGGAGCTGGAACGCCGACGCCAACACCGGCGGCTGCCCTACCTGGGCCGGCCACTTCACCGCTACCGGATGATAGTGGCGATGCTCGTGAAACTCGGGCCGGACATCGCCATGGACGATGCCGGTGTTGGCCACACCAGCCCGGTCGGCCCTAGCGGCACCGGAATCGGTGACTGTGGCCGCCGCGGGCGGATCAAGCGGTGAGGTCACGTCCGGGACCGGCGCTGAACACCGGTGTTGGCCACCGAGCCGGGACCGTCTGCAGTCGCCTCCCCTGATCGAGTGACCTGCACCGGACGGTCGTCACCCTCGATCATGTCCGCTCCCGTGTTCGCCTGCCCACCAGCGGTAGCGCGGGCCACGCCCGTGTCCTCTATCCGGTCCGGCTCCACTCTCGACCCATTCCCTGAACCAGGCTCGGGCAGCAGGTATGGCGCGGCCAATGCGACTACCGCCACCACCGCACCGATAGCACTGGCCACCTTGTCCGCCTTATCCAGGCCCGCCGCCACCAGGTACACCACCAGCCCAGCTACGATCGCAGCGAACGCCACGCACCCGGCCCACACCCGCCCTTGGCTCCGACGAGGCACCACGACCTCCAACATCACGTCCAGTGCCGTTGAATGCCTGCCAGTCTACGAACCCCAACCCACCGAGAGTAACGGCACGACAACCCGGCAACGGTGCGACGGACTTCCCGGGCGTCGGGTCACTGGTACCGACGTCAAGGCTCATCGCCCCCCGATTCGAGCGGCCCACCAACCTTCTTCCGGCCTTCTCACCGGTTCGCTGCTCGCTGTAGTTGAGGCGTGACGTGAATGTGATCCTCATGTTTGACTGTCGGGTATGCGACCGGGGCAGGCGCGGCTGGCGATCGATTGTGGAAGCGCCATGACGACTGCGGTCCTGGCCTGGCCGGACGGGTCGTGGTCGCCGCTGCTGTTCGATGGCGAACCCGGGCTGCCCAGCGCCGTGCTCGTCGCCGGCGATGGGTCGGTGGTGACGGGGCAGCGGGCGTGGCAGGCGGCCACCGCTGATCCACAGCGGTTCATACCCCGTCCCCGGCGCCCCGCCGATGAGCAGATGAGCGTGGCCGACGTGCAGGTCGCGCCCGCCGACCTGGTAGCGGCGACACTGCGGCGCGTCGCCGACGAAGCCCACCGGATGGCCGGCGGGCCGGTGGAGGACGTGCGGCTGGTCGTGCCGGCGGGGTGGGGGCCGCGCAGGCGGACATGGCTACGGCAGGCCGCCCACCGCGCCGGCTTGCCGCAACCACGCCTGGTGGAGGCGCCGGTGGCGGTGGCCTCGGATGCCCTCGCCTCGGGTGTGCAGCTGCCGGTGGGGTCGGTGGTGGTGGTGTGTGACCTGGGCGCCGGTGTTGAGGTGAGTGTGCTGCGGCGCGGCCCGGTCGGGTTCGAGGTCCTGTCGACCCTCGCCGATCCCGATGCCGGTGGTGACGCCATCGACGCCGCGTTGACCGCGACCCTGTTCCCCGACGGCGGGGTGCCGGTGGGGGATGGGTGGGCGTTGGCGGCGAGCCTGCGCACGGCGAAACACGCTTTGGTGGGGCATGTGGCGGTGGCGGTGTCGGTGCCCTCGGGATCGGCGGTGGTGCTCAATCATCCGGTGGTGGAGCAGGCTGCCCGCCCGGTCCTGGTGAGGGCGGCGGGTGTGGTGCGTGACGCGGTCGACGCCGCCGAGGTCGACCCGGCCACGATCGCCGCCCTGTGGTGCGTTGGAGGGACGGCGCAGATGCCGCTGGTCGCCGACGTGATGACTGAGGAGACCGGGTTGCGGCCGCTGCTGGTGCCGGATCCGGTGGTGGCGGCGGCCCGCGGCGCGGCCGACGCCGGCGGCCTCACTACAGAGCAGGCGGCGGTGGTGGGGGAGCCGGTGCCGTCGGTGTGGCGGGCGGTGGCGATCGGGGTGCCGGGGTTCGCGTCGCTGGCGCTGGTGTCGCACGCGCTGTTCACGCCGACGTGGCATTCCGGGCTCATGCGGGAGTGGGCGTTCATGAACTGGGGTGAGGTGGCGATGGCCTCGGTGTTCGCCGTGATCGCCTGTCTGGCCGCCGGCACCGTTCTCGGTTCCACGTTGGCCGCCCGCACCGACAGCGGGGTGGCGTTGTCGGCGGGGGCGCAGGTCGCCACCGGCATCCTCACCTCCGCCTGGCTCGGCGCAGCGGTGGTGGGGATGTATGCGGTGGTGGGTTCCCAGTACATCGGCACCGAGTTGGGGGCGTTCCTGCGCTGGACCATGGTGCCGGTGGTGCCGATGCTGGTGGTCGCGATGGTGCTGGCGCTGATCGCGTTCCGTCAGTGGCGCACCCCGCGCGGCGGCTGGTCGGACTTCCTCGCCTTCCCCGTGACGTCGGTGGTGACCGCGACGGTGGGGATGATGCTGGTCCAGTGGTCGCTGCCCGCGACCTATGCACCCGGCATGGAGGTGTGGCTCGGGGTCGGGCAACGGGTGGGCGGGGTGCTGATCGGGGTCGGGGTGATCACCGCGTTGGTGTCCGGGTGGTGGTTGCGGCTGGTGATGGGTGTCCCGTTCGCGATCCTCACCGCCACCCTGGTCGGCCGGTACAACACCGGCACCGTCGCCGGTCTCTACATCGTCGCCGCCACCGTGTGGTGGCTGGGCCGCCTGTGGACCCGCATCCTCTACACCGCCCCCACCCAACCCCGCCGCAGCCTTCCCCTACCCGGCCCACCACACCCGTGACACACCAACCAACGGGGGGTGGGTGATGCGGTGGCCGCAGCGGGTCGCGGCAATGCTGCTGACCACCGTCCTGCTGGCCGGCCCGCCGACCCTGCTCGTGCGGCTGGTGGGCTGGCCGACGACCGACACACCACGGGTGGCGCTGTGGCAGTGGGTCCACGACCCACTGACCGAACAGAACCTGACCCTGATGCTGGTGGTACTGGCCTGGCTGCTGTGGGCCTTCATCGCCTACCTCGTCACCGCCACCACCGCCACCCGACTGTGGGCCGGCGTGCGATGGCTACGCCACCTACCCCTGCCCACCCCCTGGCAGGCCACCGCCACCGGCATCGCCGGCGCCGCCGCCCTCACCATCACCACCCCCACCACCCCCAGCACCGTCGACGAACATGCGGGTACGACGGTCGGCACGATCGATACCCACCCTCACGGCGACGCTGAGCAAGTGGATGCCGCCGAGGGGGTCAGGGTCCCCGGTGGATGGCTGCCCCCGCAGGTAGCCGAGCAGGTCAGTGCCGCGGCGAGCCTGATGTGGCTGCGCCGCCGCCGCGCCTACCGCCCCGCACGTGCCGACCAGAACGGCCCGGACGTCGGCGAGTTGGCACCGCTACCGGCCACCGTGACCGCGGTCCAGGCCGCGATCGCCACCCACGACAAGCCCGCCCCGACGGCGGCCACAGCGGTCGGGATCCTGCCGGAAGGATTTCCGCCCGCGGGCGCGAGCGTCCTCGGCCCGGGTGCCCCAGCCGCCGCTCGCGGCCTGCTGGTGACCGTCCTTCTCGCTCGCCTACGGGACCACACCGCACCGGAGGTGGTGATCACCCGTGACGCGGTGGCCGCCCTGCTCGGTCCGGCGGCCCCGCGGCTACGACCCGGGCCAGGACTGCGGATCGCCGACGACGCCGACCACGCCACAGCACTGCTTACGGCAGCAACCGCGCCAATCCCAACCGGCGAAGCCGTGGGCGGGCGGCCGCGGTCTGTGCTGATGCTCGCCGCCCCACCGAACGGCCGCCTCGCGGACCTCCTCACCGCCGGCCCTGTGACCGTGGTGGTGGTCGCGTCCTGGCCGCACGCACCGGTCTGGCACGTCGATGCCGACGGCCACTCCACCACTGATGCCGACGACGGCCCGGCGGTCGGGCCGCGGGTGTGCGTGCTGGATCCGCTTGCCACCACCGACCTGCTCACCGTCACCGGGCACGCCCAACCCGCACACCGCACCACCCCGACGCAGCCACGAATACCGCGTCAGAGCGGCCCGCAACCCGCCCCCACAGACCCAGGGCCGCGACTGCGGATTCGGGTGCTCGGCGAACCGGTCCTGATTTTCGACGGCGCACCCCTGCCCGTGCGGCGCAGCGCAGCCCTGCACGCCGTCGTCTATCTGGCCGTGCATGCCAGCGGGGTCGCCAGCCAGCAGTTGGCCGAAGCGTTGTGGCCGGGACTGCCCGCGCACCGGCTCACCGCACGCCTCTACACCACCCTCAGTGACCTACGTACCCTGCTGCGCACGGCCACCGGACACACGATCATCGACCGCACCGGCGATCGCTACCGCCTCAACCCGGACCAGGTCGACGTGGACCTGTGGCGCCTGCGTCGCGCTGTCACGCACGCCGCGTCCACCCTCACCGATCACGGCGCCGCCTGGCAGGCGGTCGTGAACGCCTACACTGGCGACCTCGCCACCGGATACGCCTGGCCGTGGCTGGACCCGCACCGCGAGGCCGCCCGCCGCCACGTCCTCGACGCCTACGCGGCCCTGGCCGCCACCGAACCTGACCCGAGACGGGCACTGGCCTGGCTCCAGGGCGGGATCCGCGTCGACCCGTACAACGCGACCCTGCACCAACATGCCATTGCCGTCCTCACCTCCCTGGGCGAGCACGCGGCGGTCGCCGAACTGTCGGACCGGTACACCCGGTGCCTCGCCGCCGCCGGCCTCGACAGCGCCCTGGACGCCGCCAGCGTGCCCGACCCCACCACCTGACCACCCTCCGTGCCACAACGGCGGCCTCGGTCATCCGCCGGTAAGCGGCGTCGAAGTCGTCGACGCGGAAGAAGAACCCGACCCGGCCGGCTACCTGGTTACCGACAGCGGCACGCTGGTGTTCTCCGTCGGCGCGGGCGAGCAGAATTCCGGTCTGGGCACCCGGGGGCCGAAGGATGAGCCACCTCGTGGGTCGTCCGTCATTGGTCAGCGATGGGGAGTCCTCGACGGGGTCGAAGCCGAGTACGTCGGTGAAGAACGCGTCGCCGGGTCGTAGTCGTCGACAATCAGGGCAACCAAGTCGATCTGCACCACGGCAGCGCATGCGGGGTCGTGTCCTGTTCGCCGCTCGCGCGCACCACCCGCGGCACGTCGATGGACTCGATCTTGGTTCGACCGCTTCTAAAGATGATCAGTTGAGGATCTCTTCGGTCAGGCGGTGTCGCGAGCTCTCTCGTCGGCGTGGGGCGAACTGTGTGGTGTTGGTTTGGGCTGCTGGCTAGCAGCGCGGTTTTGAAGGTCGGTCAAGGTCGCGGCTGCCGCGTCGCGGAGTGGGGTAAACCTTTGCGGGTCGGTGGCGGCGAGTTCGTCGAAGTACTGCAGGCCTTCCACAACTGCGTCAAGGAGCTGGTTCGACGTTTCTTCGAGATTGCGCGCTACGTATCCAACGTTCCACAGGGATCTGGCTAGGTTGGGCAGGTGGGCGTCACGGTTGCCGGCGGCCAACTCCCGGTACAGGTCTACGGCTTCCTGGCTGACGGCCAGCGCCTCAGCCCAGCGGCCCACCTTCTCCAACTGCAGCGCGTGGTTCATGATCGACATGGCGAGGTTGGGCAGGTAGGCATCACGGTTGTCGGCAACCAATTCACGGCACAGTTTTACGGCTTCCTGGCTGACGGCTAGCGCCTCAGTTTGCTGTCCTGCCTCCTCCAACCGCAGCGCGTGGTTCATCAACGACATCGCGAATTCCTGCAGGAAGGTGTCACGGTTGCTGGCAGCCAACTCCCGACGTAGGACTACGGCATCCTGGCTGGCTTCCAGCGCCTCGGTATGCCGCCCTACCTCCGCCAACCGCAGCGCGTGGTTGTTCACTGCCGCAGCAAGGTTAGGCAGGTGAGCCTCACGGTCGCTGGCGGCCAACTCCCGGTACAGGTGTACGGCCTCTTGGCTGACGGCCAGCGCCTCAGCCCGCTGTGTCGCCTCCGACAACAGCACGGCGTGGTTGTTCATCGACGCGGCAAGGTAGCGCAGGTGGGCCTTACGGTTGCCGGCGGCCAACTCCCAACGTAGGTCTACGGCTTCCTGGCTGACGGCCAGCGCCTCGGTCCGCCGCCCCACCTGAGCCAGCCGCAGGGCGTGCATGGTCAGTAACGAGGCCCGGTCGTTCGGCGTGGTCGCCTCGGCCGTCTTACGCAGGGCATAGGTGGTCAACGCAAGCGCGAGCCCGCCGAACTCGATTGACGGGTACGGTACCCGGCGCGCTGTCCGCTGGGCCCAGTCAGGGTCGAGTTCAGCTGTGACGAGAAGTTCTGTGACTCTGGGAGAGAGCATTCCAGGGAACTGTAGGCCGACTTGAAGGACCGCCTCAGTCATCACCGGCAGATCCGCCCTAAGCGCTACGTCGATCATCTCTGCAGCATCGCTCTGGTGGCTGCGGGCGCGACTCAACACCGTCAACGCCCGCACCGCCTGACCAAACGCCAACCCGTGCAGGATCCTGCCACGTTCAGCCGGGGTACTTTCCCGCAGGACCGCAACCGCGAGATCCTCGGCGAGCAGGTCGGGCTGCAACGTCCCCAACCCACCACCCGTCCCCGCCTGCGGATACAGACCGTACAACCAGCTCACATACCCATCCACCACCTCCGGTATCGCCCCGCCCAGACCCGGCACTCGACGAACCAAACCTACGGTCTGCTCACGATCGTCCGCGCCCAGCAACGCCGCCACCGCGACCAGCCGCCGCAACACCACATCAGCACCCGGCTCACCCGCGCCCGGTAGGCCATCGCGGCGGGCCCGGTGCCGCCAGTACCGGGCCTCATGACCCAACACCTCAGCCAGCACGTCATAGCGGTCATCCCCACGCGGCCCGCCCAACACCGCCAGCAACGCCAGCGCATGCAACCGCAACACCGGCACATCCGCATCCACTCCGTGTAACGGAACATCGTCCGGAGCACCGCGGCGCAGCCGACCGGCGAACGCCACCACCGCCTCAGCTACAACCTGCCGCGGCGCGTGGCCCTCAATGCGGGCAGGCACCTCAATCACATTTCCCGACACGGTCAACGCATCCACCAGATGCGCCTGCGGCGGATACGCCGCCGACAACGACGACCACCACAGCCCCGCCGACCGCGCCAACAACAACACCCGAACCCCACCAACCCGCTGCGCCGCACACAACAAATGCGCCAACGCCTGCGGATCACGGGTCTCGGCGTAATCCATCGTCAACAGCAACCGGGCCGGTCGCTCGCCGCCCTCCAGCAGCCCGACGACCGCCGCTTCCTTATCGGGCGCGACTGGCCACCACGTCCAGCCGGACGACCGGCCCGCGAAATGCCGTCCCAACCGGGTCTTACCCACCCCACCCGCACCCACCAGCAGCCGCACCACACTCGCCGCTGGATCCGCGCACCACCCGTCCAACGCTGCCAGCAGCGAACCACGGCCAACGAACCCAACCACCGCCGCCTGCGGATGTAGCAACCACACCACCGACTCCGGCAAGTCGGCCACCAACACCTCCGCGACCACCCGATCCCGCCGCTCGCCCCGCTCCCGCTCGGCCCGAACCCACTCCAGGACCGACGGCGCGAAAGCCCCCACCACCACCGCCGCCGTCGCGCCCGCGACCACCGTCCACCGCACCTTGTCATCAGCGACCAACGCCCACACCGACGCCGCTACCACCGCCGCAGGAATCAGCACCACCCACCAGTAGCGCCGGACCCACTTCAACCCAACCCGAAGCACATCCGCACAGTACTGAAAGTGATCAGACCATCACACAGTGGATCATCCGATGCGGCGTCCGCTCATCGGCAGATCCGCACGCCGAGAGGACGGACGAGTCAGCAACATCCCGTAACGCAGCGTTACCGACTTGGGTCGTCGCCAGAGTGGGCAGCGACTCGCCGGGCGCATATCGAACTCGGCGCCGGGGTGTGCACTTCCAACCGTACCTACCTCTGCACTCGGACCTGTACACCGACACCCATTCTCTGCGCCGTCGAGCCCGATACGCCTGCCGGCTAATCGGTGCCACGTCCTGCTGTGTAGCTGCCTGACCTGGGGTTGTGAGGTCGTGTTAGGTGCTGTGAGGTGCTGTAAGCCGTCGAAACGACATCGACGACCCTGCCCTCTTCTACGGTCGGTGACACCACACCAGCCGATTGACATGCATCTAGGGACGGAGGCAGGGCATGGCGAAACGACCGGTCTCGACCGCCACCGTGGTCGCGGTCGTCCTCGCGGCAGCACCACTGGTCCTGGCCTACCGGGCCGGCTGGCTACGCCCGACCACACCGGCACCGGAACAGATGAGGACATGGCTGCAGCAGCCGCTCACCACCGGCTTCCTCACCACCCTGCTGCAGACCTGCGCCTGGCTGCTGTGGACGCTGCTCGCCACCACCGTCGCCCACGGCCTAAACCGGCAGCTGCGGGCACGGATGCGGTGGCGGCTCGCGCTTCGCCTACCCGGGCCGTTGCAGGGTCTCGCGGCGGCGGTGCTGGGCGCCACCGCCGTGACCTCCTCCGCCCTGCCCGCCGCCGCGCACACCGGCCCCACGGCCGACGCGTTCCCCGCGCTACCTCACGGCGACGACACAGCCCGGCCGGTGCTCGGCCCGCACCAACCGACCACGACCGCCGATATCGGCCGAGCCGGCGCTCCCAGCGTGCTCGATGAGGCACGCGACGCCGTAGTCCACCGTCTTCGCGATGGCACTGACACCGGGCCGGAACAGGGACACGGGCCGGAGGCACGGCCGGCGGCCAATCACACCACCAGCGTCTTGTTCGCGCAGCCCGCCACCTGCCGGGTGGAACGCGGCGACACGCTGTCGGACATCGCCGCGCAGTGGCTCGGTGATCCCGGTCGGTGGCCCGAGATTTTCGCTCTCAACCGGGGCAATCATTACCCCGACGTCGGCGGCACGCTCACCAACCCGGACCTGATCTACCCCGGCTGGCTGCTGACACTGCCCGACGACGCCACACCACCGGCCAGCACACCATCCCCCACCCCACCGCCAGCCGACCCCAGTCCGGCAGAGCCCGAACAACCGGCCCCCGCCCAGCCGTCGCCCACCGAGATCCCGTCCGAGACCCCGGCGGCCGAACCGACCCCACCTGGGCAGCAGGACGATGACGACGGCGTGGTGGAACCTTCCGCACCGGCAACCGAATCCGCCGCCCCGACGGAACCCTCTCCGACACCCACAACCTCGACGACCAGCCCCGACAGCGGAGACGAACAGCAGCGTCCCAACCCCCAGGCGGAACCGCCGGGTGTCTCTCTCGGCACGGGAAGCTGGCTCGACCTCGGGCTCGTCACCGCGATCCTCGCGGCCGTTGCACTTGTCTGGGCACACCGCCGTCGCCGCTACACCCCCCAACCCCCCACGCCGCAGCTGCGCCTCAACGACCCGAGCGTCGTACCGCTGCCGAAGCTGGTCGTCCGGATCCGCCGCAGCCTGCGCCCTTCAGCGTCTGACACTCCACTCGACGAACTCGTCGCCGGCCCGGACGCGACCATCGCCCCCGCAGCCGACGACGAACCCGGCGGCGCGCCGACAAGCGATGCGCGGCCGCTCACGCCGGCTCTCGACGGTTCGATGATCGAGGTGTGGCCACCCGCCGGGCTCGGACTGGCCGGTCCCGGCGCCCACGCCGCAGCCCGAGGCTTCCTCGTATCAGCCCTCGCCACAGGCGGGATGAACGACGCCCGCGGGCGCGGCGGCCAGGTCGTCATCCCCTCCAGCACCCTCACCACCCTGTGGGGCACCACCGGTGCCACCCTGCCAGACACGCCGCGGCTGACCGTCACCGACGGACTCACCGACGCTTTGACGCTGCTGGAAGAGCAGACCCTGCACCGCACCCGGTTGTGCTTCGACGCCGAAGTCGACACCATCGCCGGCCTCCACGAGCTGGACCCGCAGACCGAACCCGTGGCACCGATGGTGCTCATCGCCGATGCCACCGCCGCGTATGAGCGCGCCCGTATCGCCGCGCTGCTCACCCAGGGACAGCGGCTCGACATCCACGGCGTCCTGCTCGGCGCCTGGCCCGACGGCGACACTGTCGCCGTCGCCCGCGACGGATCCACCAGCCCCGCCGACGGCACCGCCCACCGGCACGGCCACCACCCCGCCGACGTCGGACGCCTCACCGTCATCGACCCGACCGAAGCCACCGACCTGCTGAGGGTCCTCGCCGAGTCCCACACCGGCCACACCCCGCCATCACCAGCGGACGACGCACCCCCAACTGTCGACATCCCACCCGGCCCGGCAGTCACCGACAACGGCGACGGCACACCCCACGCGGGCGACCTGCAGCCCGGGCCCGCCGAACCGCATCCGCGATCCGCTCCCACCGCAGACGAACCGGCCGTACCACCAGAGGCGACCCAACCACCAATTACCCAAGACCAGGCCGAAGCCGACGATGCCGATGCCGCTCAAGGCGACGACGCCACAGCCACCGGGCGGGTCCATGTCCAGGTCCTCGGCGACGCCCGCATCGTCGACATGTCCACCACACTGCCGCTGCGCGGCAAAGCCCTGGAACTGCTCACCTACCTCGCCGCCCGCGCAGGTGTCGCCAGCCAGGACGCGATCCTCGAAGACCTGCTACCCGACGCCGCGACCAGCAAAGCACCACACCGGCTGCACACCTACGTCTACAACCTGCGCCGCGTCCTCGCCAGCACCGGCGGCCCCGCCACCTACCTGACCCACCCCGGCCGCCGCTACATCCTGCACCGCGACACCCTCGACGTGGACCTGTGGCAGATGAGCGACGCCCTCGACGAGGCCAACCGCGCCACCACCCCCACCGCCCGCATCGCCGCCCTCCGCCGCGCCGTGGCCACCTACCAGGGCCCACTCGCCAACGGCAAAGACTACGAATGGATCGAACCGTACCGAGAAGCCGTGCAACGCCAAGCCGTCGACGCCGCCCTCGCCCTGGCCGACGCCCTCCACGACCAACCCGGCGAAGCGCTCGCCGTGCTCACCACCGCCATCGGCCACCACCCGCACACCGAAGCCCTGTACCAGGCGGCCATGCGCGTCCACGCGGCACTCGGCGACCCCACCGCCATCCGCGACCTGCACCGCCAACTCGCCCGCGCCCTCAACGACATCGACACCACGGTCAGCGACGACACCACCGCCATCGCCCGAACCCTGACAAGCCAACTCGACCGAAACCAACCCGGCGGCGACGACAAGGGCCGCTCATGACCGCCACACCCGCGGCCACGGGCCGCACCAACGGCACCACCTGGCATCCCGCTGCCTCGCCCAGCCGTCTCCCCGCCGAACCCAGCCCGATCCGAACCGGTCAGCCCGTCGGCGAGCAGACCGACATGCAGCTGAACCGGGCCGTCCACCGCGCCGCGCAGATGCGCACGCTCTTCTACGTCGTTGTGCTCCTCGTGGCACTCGCCGGACAGGTCACCGCCGCGACACAGAAACTCGACATCCACCCCCTCATCGCGATCCCCGCCGTCGGCGCCCTGGAACTCGGCGGCATCGTCGTGATGACCAACGCCGACGTGCGACGCCGCCTCGGCGAACGAGCGATCTCCTCCCGCATCCTGTCGGCCGCCGTCGCCGCCGGCGCGGTCGCCTTCAACTGGCTGGCCCACGACAACCACCTCCTCGGCGGCTTCTTCGCCGGCATGTCCGCCCTGGGCTACCTCGTCTGGCTAGTGCACGTCGAGAACGGACGACGAGACCGCCTCCGTGCCACCGGCGCGCTACCCGCCACCGCACCGGCCTACGAACTCCTCGGCCACTGGCTGCGCCACCCCCTCATCACCCACCGGGCCCGCACCATGGCCAAGGCAGACCCCCGGCTCGGCCTGTACGGATCCCTCAGTGCGGCGCGGGAAGCATTGCGTTGCGAACGGCGCCAGGCCGCGATCGCAAGAGTTCTCCACCGCAAGATCAGGTCGGCGGTCGATCCGGCCACGGCCGCGATTGCAGTCCACGTCTACAACCTCGACGAGATCGCCGCCCGCCTGGCAGATGCCGCCGACTACGAGGGCCTCACCGCCCTCATCGC
The DNA here is from genome assembly GCF_036689795.1 of Micromonospora palythoicola. Taxonomy (NCBI): domain Bacteria; kingdom Bacillati; phylum Actinomycetota; class Actinomycetes; order Micromonosporales; family Micromonosporaceae; genus Micromonospora; species Micromonospora palythoicola. The sequence continues at coordinate 51,950 of NZ_JBAGKI010000036.1, forward strand.
CGTCGATCTCACCCCCTCTAATATCGCCGCTGGGACCGAAACATGCAGGCAGGAGTGCCTCAACCAAGGGTATGTGCAGACTGACGGGTCAGTTGACGGGCCACCTGTCCCGCCCTGCCACGAGCCATTGGGAATTGAGCAGGTCCATTCGATGTCGGGGGCGTCGGTGGAGACGTCCGTCGCCCGACCGCCGGGGTGGGGGCACCAGCGGCTACCAACCGGGCTCGATCGATCTGCTGAGCCATCAGGCGCGCACGTCCCCGAGGGCCCGCGCCCAGAGCAACCGCTGCGGCATGGGCTGGGGTTGAATGGCTCGGCTTCAACCGATCCTGGCGCGCCGCCGCCGACTGCCCGCGCCAACAGCACCGATGTTGCCGACTCGACGCTGGTGCCTGGCACCCGTGAAGAGTCGCCTCGTTCGCCTAATGCAACAGCCGCAGCCGTGGCCTACTTGCTCGGTCGCGATCCGCACATGGGGTACGACGAGATCGCGCGTCGGATCGGACGGACGGAGCGAACCGTACGCCGCAATCTGCCACCGGGCTTCCGCCGGCCAGGCTCGCGAGGTCGAACTTAGGAACATGCTTGATGGCGGCTCGCCGTCCTCGGGTGACAGGCCGATTGTTGACCGCTCGTCCGATTCCTAACCTGCATGCCCGTCCGGTGCGCCGTCGCGCTTCACCTCACCGCAAGTTCTCGTGCTGATAGGCCGAGCCCAAAGTTCGGCCGGACTTTTTTGCCAGGGTGAGTCTGTCCAGCGGCAGGGGGCGCGCGCCTCGACATCGTCGATATTGATCATCCATACCCTCGGTGGGTAACTCTCTATCAGCGTGATCGCCTGGTCGTCCACGCCTACCACGTTGCCCTCTATTGGAGGCGCGGCGGGATCGCGGAGAAAGATAACTGCCCGTGGAAAGGTCGCGAGCAGTCGACCCGCTATGATCCGAGCGGGGTCAAACTCCTTCAAGAAGGACACTTCCCCCCAGGGTGCGGTCGCCATTGCGGTTAGTGGCGCGATGCACGCCAGCGCAACCAGTCCTCCCGCGACCTGCCTGCCGATGCTTCTGGATTCGGTAGAAGCGAGAATGAGGAAGACTGTCCAACTTGTCGCGTTGAACACACCCCACGTTATGGGTACGGAAAGCGCGAAGAAGATGCCGATCAGCGTGCCACCTGCCGCCGGCAGGAAGCCTGACCGACTTGCTTCCCGGAGTCGCCACCGTTCACGACTTCCATTCTGGGGCGATGACAGCACCCGGCGCAGCCCCCAAAAAGTGATAACGGAGGCGGCGAGTGGCATGAAGAGCCTGACGGTACCTAGGAGAATTGTCTCAACGCCGCCGTTTGCGGCAACCAACGCGAAGACTCCCGAGTCCATAATCAGACCGACGATTAGGGCGCATAATAACAACGCCGGGGCGATGCCTAATGTAAGCGCTAACTGTTCCTGGTTGAGAGGCTTTGATTGTTGCCGGTTCGATGCTGTGGAGTTTTGGTCTTCGTCGTCCGCATCGCTATTTGCAGTACCGTTGTGATCAAAAACGTGACGGCTGGTGGTCATCGCCTGTGGCCGGTTTGCTCTCTTCTTGGCGTGTGTCGAGTTGGCGATAATGGCACCGGCCACCGCGCCCGCTATAAAAATCCATGCCGTCTTCGAGTGCCGCCGAGAGTCATGCATCTGCTCATGCTCGCCGCTTAGAGCGTCCAATCGCTACCCCGTCCCAGTTGAGATGACAATCGTGGCAAAACACCTGATGTCGACTCGCGCCTTTCGAAGCGGTCGCGCACGGGGTGCTGCCGCTCGCGGTGTCACGTCCTGATGTCTGGGTCGCCGCGGATCTTCCCGTGTTTTGTGCGGTTAAATTGGTTGTTCTGGAATAAACAGACGCAAAAGGGATGCGGCTTCTTGCTCTGTCGGGTAGGCGCGCGGCGAGGCGCCGCCCGTCGGATGACACTCACATAGACAGGTCGTGGGCGCCCCCCCCCGGGGAGCCAAACGCGGGCGGCGCCCACCCAATCGGGGGTGAGGTGGTTGGGTGGCCGGGGGGGGGGGGCCGGGCGGGGA
>NZ_JBAGKI010000037.1:0-52951 GCF_036689795.1 Micromonospora palythoicola
TCGTTATCCGTGTTTGGGGGTTGGTTTCCGTGGCACAGGGGTCCCGTTAAATGTCGGGCCTTTGGGGGGGGGCCCGGCCGGGCCCACCCCATGTCACGTCCGGCGGGCTGGCAACCGGCCCGCCGCTCCGACTACTCGGACTTGCCGAACGCGTCGACGCCGGTCAACTCGGCCGAGAGCGCCCAGAGCCGCTCGGCCGCCTCGCGGTCGGCGGGGCCGTCGAAGGTCTTGGCCACCGTACACGCCTGACAGTAGCCGCCGCCCGCCTCCGTCAGTCGCGGTGACGTCGCGGCCCAGACCTGGGTCGCGGCGCCCTGCTCGGGTGCCCGGAACTCGGGCAGCAGGGCGGTGCCGTTCTCGTCGATCCAGCCGGCGCCGACCATCTCCTCCTTGGAGAGGTGCCGCTGCAACGGGGTGAGGATGTAGCCGGGGTTCACCGAGAAGGCGCGTACCCCGGCTGCCCGGCCCAGCCGGTCGAGTTCGGCGGCGAAGAGGATGTTGGCCGACTTCGACTGGCTGTACGCGGCCCACTTGTCGTAGCCGTTCTCGAAGTGCACGTCGTCCCAGTTGATCCGCGGCGTCTCCCCGGCGCCCGAGGCGGTGACGACGACGCGCGCGCCGCCGTCCGCGGTGAGCGCCGGCCAGAGCCGGTTGACCAGGGCGAAGTGCCCGAGGTGGTTGGTCGCGAACTGGGCCTCCCAGCCCTCACCCACCCGGGTCAGCGGGGTGGCCATGATGCCCGCGTTGTTGATCAGGATGTCGATGGAACGACCCGATTCGAGGACGCGGTCGGCGAAGTTCCGGACGCTGTCGAGGTCGGCGAGGTCGAGTTCGTCGACCTCCACGCCGGCGATCCCCGCGACCGCCTCCCGCGCGACGTCCGTACGGCGGGCCGGAACGAGCACCCGGGCGCCGGCGGCCGCGAGGGCCCGGGTGGTCGCCAGGCCCAGGCCGGAGTATCCGCCGGTGACGATGGCGAACCTACCGGAGAGGTCGATGCCGGCGAGCACCTCCGTCGCCGTGCTGTCGATCCCGAAACCCTGGTCGTCAGGCTGATCAGAAAGAGTCATGTTCAACTTTCCGGTCGGGCACCGCTACTGCTGGCGCGCGGGTCAGGCGGGGTTCTCGACGCGGTAGAGCCGCCGCGTCATTCGTGGGAACAGCAGTCCCTGCAGAATGCCGATGCTGGCCGCCACCGCCGAGGTGAGCGTCACCAATAGGTGAAGCACCGTGAATTGTAGTCCAAAAAGGATTCCGTGGTGACGATAGGCGTAGCCGTAGGTGCGCTTGTCGAGCCCGATGCTGATCCCGGTCAGCACCGCGGCGGCGAGGAGCGCCCAGGGACCGAGGACCGCCGACGAGGCCAGCGCGATCACCGCCGCGAGCAGGAAGGCGCTGCCCAGAGCCCGGTATCCGGTGCCGGCGCCACCCGGAAGCTTGTTCAGCCGCAGCCAGTTCGGCGCGCCGAGCCGGGTACGGTTGAACACCTTGGTCAGCATCACCCGCAGCGTGCCGTCGTGGTCGTGCCGCCCCCGGATGGTGGGTACGGCTTTGACCTCGTACCGGGCGTTGAGCCGGAAGCCGTAGTCCTGCTCCTCGGTCCAGCGGAGCCGGTCGTTGAACTCGCCGATCTCCAGGAACGTCTCCTTCTTCATCGCGAAGAGCGCCGAGTGCAGACCCGGGATGGCGCCCTCGACCTCGCAGAACCAGACGTACTGCTGGATGGCGCGGTAGCGCTTGACCAGGCTGTCGGGGAACATCGGCTCGGCCCGGTACATGCCGCAGATCGCTCCGAGTTGCGGCTCTTCCCGCAGATGGTCGACGGCCCGCTCGACCGCGTCGGGGTCGAGCGCGACGTCGGAGTCCACAAAGAACAACACCTCACCCTTGGCGTGCCGGGCGCCCAGGTTCCGCGCGGTGGAGACGCCGCTGTTGACCGGCACCTGCAGCACCGTGACGTCGAGCGCCCTGGCGATCGCCACCGAGTCGTCCGTGCTCGCGTCGTCGGCCACGATCACCTCGACGGCCGGGTACGTCTGGTTCTTCGCCGCTCTGATGCACTCGCCGATGGTGCTGGCGTAGTTGTAGTTCGGGATGATCACGGAGACGAGTGGCTGCTCATTCATCGGGCTCCAACCTTTCTTTTGTCTCATCGGTGTTACCGTGCCGCGGTGCGTCCGCGAAGGGTGGTGAAGAGAACCTCGTACGCGTCCAGCGACGCCGCCACGGAGAAACGCGCCCGTGCCGCCCGGGCCTTCTGCTCCTTCCAATGCCGCGGCACTGTCGCCAGTTCGGAGATGGCCCGCTCCAGCGCCTGTGGATCCCGGGGCGGAACCACCCGACCGAAGCCGGTCGCGGCCACGGGGTACCGGTTGCCGGGGAGATCGGTTGTCACCGATGGGATGCCGCTCATCATCGCCTCGGCCAGTACGGTGCCGAACGAACTGGCGACCGCCGGCAGTGCGAACACGTCGACCGAGGCGTAGAAGTCGTTGACCTCCCGGCCGCGCAGCTCGCCGAGGATCCGTACCCGACTGTCCCGGTCGATCTCGGACTGCACCGCCATGAGATCGCCACCGGCCACCTCGTGGTAGTTGCCCGCGATCAACAGCCGGGCGGCGGGGTCGACGATCCGCTGGAACGCCCGGACCAGGTAGCCGACGCCCTTGTCCGCCACGATCCGGCCCAGGAAGCCGACGTGCAGGCCGCCGGTCTCCCGGTATCGGGGCTCACCGCCCCGCCGGTCCAGGCACGGCGGGGTGATGGGGGTGAAGTTGCGGTTGCGGATGACCGGCCAGAACCGCGAGGCGTGCGCCTGGTCGTGGCTGCTCGCCACCACTGCGGCGGAGCGGCGGATGGCCGCTCGGGAGGCGACGTCCGAGGCCCGCGCGAAGGCCCGGCCCGACCACCCTGCCGGCAGGTACGGGTCGCAGTGCAGCATGCTCACCACCGGTACGCGCCGGGCCAGCGGCATCAGCAGGGCCGCCTCCGGCATCGGCAGGTTGACGTGCAGCAGCGACGAGCTGCGCGCCAGCTGGCCGGCCAGGATCGGGTAGCGAGGGGCGACGATCGCCCGGTTCACCTTCATCAACACCGGCGAACGGTAGATGTCCACCCCGCCGACGGTGTCCCGCAGCGGCAGGTCGGGATCGTGCTGGGCGGTGACGACGGCAACCCGCCAACCCCGATTGGCCATTCCTTCGGCGATGCTGCGTGCGGTCTGCGTGAAGCCACTGACGTACGGCTCGTAGTGAGTGGCCGCTAGCGTCAGATCGTATTTCCTGTCCGGCATGGGTACCGCATTCTCTGAGGTATCGCTACGGCCGATTACCTAACCTCTGAACACGTTAGTGGTTTGCCTGTGGCCGTATTCTTGGCGATTTCTTGGGAACCGGTGGCCCGGCATTCGTGTGCTCCGGACCGGTCGCCACCGCCACCGTGGGCACGGTGGGCACCGCCGCCGCCGGGCGCCGCCGGATGACGGCCGCAGCCACCAGCAGGCCGACCCCCGCGGTGGCGAGTTCACTCAGCGTCACCACCACCCGGCTGACCAGCGCCACCACACCGGCCACCGGAATCGGCAGGATGACACTGAGCGCGGCCGTCACGACCACCTCCCGAACACCGATGCCGTCGGGGGCGAACACGGCGATCACCCCGGCCACCGCGCCGAGGCCGAACGCGCCGAGGCAGAGCGGCAGCGCGCGCAGCGGCGGTGCCCCCATCGCCACGGCGAGGATCCACAGGTGGGCGCCCCCGATCACCCACGCCAGCAGTTGGGCGACGACCGCCTGCCGAATGCCGGTGCCGCAGATCGCCGTCGACGGCTCGGGCCGGCGGCGCAGCCGGCCGAGCAGGGTCGCGGCTCCACCCACCAAACCGGGGCGGACCAGGACCGCGGCCACCGGCAGGACGGCCAGCAGCAGCCAGCCGGACGACGCGCCGAACACCTCCGGCCCGGCGGCAAGCCCCACGGTGGCACCGGTCAGCAGGCTGACCACCAGGGCCAGCAGCCAGGCCGCGCTCATCCGGGCCGCCGGCACGCCGATGGCCCTGCCCATCTCGACGCTGACCAGGAAACCCATCACCTTGCCGGGCACGTACTTGACCAGCTGTCCGAAGTAGAAGATCCGGGCCGCGTCCACGGCGGGAACCCGCTCGCCGACGCCGGCGAGCATGGCGCGCCAGGAGACCATCGTGGCGACCAGACCGGCGGCGTTGGCCAGGACGGCCAGCGCCGTCATCGTCAGGACGAAGCCGGGTCGCTGACCGCGGAGCGTGCCGGCCACCGTGGACCAGTCCTGACCGCGCAGCGCGAGCACGATGAAGACCACGGTCACCGTCAGCAACAAACTCATGAGTACCCGGCGGGCCATCGAGCGCCAACGCTTCCGGGGCACGGCGGTCACCGGGACGGTGATTTCCGGGAAGGCCTGCGGTGCGTCCAGTTCTTTTGTTGACACGCGCACCTTCTCCGATCGTGGAAAGGAATCGAGCTGGTGGCTCACGCTAACCGCGAACCGCTTGTTTCTTCCTTGTCCGCCGGTTCGCCGGTCATTTCCGTCTCGGGCCCGGCGAAGCGTTCCCGGGCGTACAGCCGCAGCAGTTCCCCCATTCGGTAACTGCCCGGGGTCGAGGTCTCCAACAGCTGCGCGTCGACCAGCCGCTCCAGGATCCGCTCGGTGTGCGCCTCCGAGCGGGCGAGCACCCGAGCGGCGGTCGACCGGCTGAGTTCGGTCATCGGCGACGTGCCCAGCAACTTGAACGCCTCGGCGATGGCCCGCTCGGAGCGGTCCGGGCTGCCGGAGAGACGATCGTAGGAGCCGGCCATGCTGGCCCGCAGGCCGACACCGTCGAACTCGAGGTTGTCCAGCCGGCGGCGCTCGTCGGCGAGCCGGTCGCGCAGCTCGGCGAGCGGCCAACCGGGACGGGCCACGAGGCGGGCACCGACGATGCGCAGCGCCAGCGGCAGGCACTCGCACCACTCGGCGATGGCGGTCGCGGCCTCCGGCTCCGCCGCGACCCGTTCCGCACCGACCCAGTGGCTCAGCAGCGCGATGGCGTCCGGGACGGTGAGCGGTCCGACGCGTAGCTGGCGCACGTCGCTGAGCCCCGCCAGCGGCTGGCGGCTGGTCACCAGCGTCGCGCATCCGGCGCCGCTGGGCAGCAGCGGGCGCACCTGGGCAGCGTCGACGGCGTTGTCGAGGACCAGTAACAGCCGCCGCCCGGCGACGACCGAGCGGAACAGGGCCGCCGCCTCGTCGACCTGCTCCTGGTCGCAGCTCATGCTGACCCCGAGGGTGCGCAGCAGCCGGGCGAGTGCGTCGACCGGCGTCAGCGGCTCGGCGTCCACGCTGGTGCCGCGTAGGGCGATGTACAACTGGCCATCCGGGTAGCGGCTGGTGAGCTTGTGCGCGGCGTGGATGGCCAGGGTGGACTTTCCCACCCCGGCGGTCCCGTAGATCGACACGACCGGGGCTGAGTCCGTTGTGCTGGCCGGCCTCAGCCAGTTCATGAGCGGCGCGAGATCGTCGTGCCGGCCGGAGAATCGGGCGATGTCGGCGGGTAGCTGCCGCGGCACGTGCCGGATCGGGGTGGTGACCGGGCCGACGTTGCCCGGGTACGGCTCGTCGAGTTCGCCGCGGAGTATGGCGACGTGCAGGTTGCGCAGTTCGGGGCCGGGCTCGGCGCCGAACTGCTCGACGACCTGCGCGCGGGTGTCGACGTAGTACTGCAACGCCTCCGGGGTACGCCCCATCGCGCAGAGCGCCCGCATCTGCAGCGACACGAGCGGCTCGGCGAGCGGGTACGAGCCGAGGATCCGGGCCAGCCGCTCGGCCACCGCCTCGGGGCTGCCGAGACGTAGCTCCTCGGCGCCCCAGGCGCCGGCCAGGCTGATCAACTGCGATGCCGCGCTGCGTCTCACCCGGTTGGCCCAGTCACTGGAGAGGGTGGCGAGTGGGTCCCCCCGCCACAGGTCCATCGCCTCACGCAGGGCGGCGATCCGCTTCTCGTCACTGATCCGCGTCGCCGCGCGGCCGGTGTCGATGAGACGGTTCAACCGGTGCAGGTCCACCTGCTGGCGCTCGACGTCGAGCACGTAGCCGTCCCCGTGGCGACCCAGGCCGATGGTGCTGCCGGAGCCGTCGTCGGCCTGTGCCAGGGCCCGACGCAGCCGGGCGACATGGGCGTAGAGGGCGCTGCGGGGCGCCTCCGGGGCCGCCGGCCCCCACACCCGTTCCGTCAGGGTGTCGATCGACACCGGCGTGCCGGCGTCCACGGCCAGGGCCGCCAGGACTGCGCGACGCTGACGCGGCCCCACATCCAGCGGGCCATCCGCCGATTCCACCTCGATGGGCCCCAGTAGTCGGATCCTCACATGCTCTCCCCGTCATCACGGCTGACGCCGGCCGGTGTGCTAGTGGACGCCGGCTGGCGTCCGGTACCTCTGTCGGAAGCGCGCGTCGAGCACGTAGCGCAGGCCACCACTCAACGCGCCCGCGGAAATCGCGAGACTGTACAGAAAACTGAGTAGCGCGCTCGGCGGGACCATCCGCCAGCCCGCGGTCCGTCGGACGTAGTTCAACAGGGGGAGGTCGACGCCGATGAACCACGTCAGGAAGGCGACCGGAACGGCCGCCAGGTAGGGGGAGACCAGCACCAGGGGGAGGCTGGTGGTGGCCAGGAAGGCGGCCGCGACCTCGGCGGGCCGGTGCGTGGCCTCTCGCTCGGGCTTCAGCTCGCGTTGCTTGAGGACCAGGGGGACCAGTGAGCCGGCCCGCCGGTAGAGCTTCCGCAGGATCGAGGACAACTGGTCGTCGTCGTCGTGGTAACCGACCACGGACAGGGTGCGGGTGACCGGGTAGTGCTCCGCGATCCGGAGGCTGAACTCGTGGTCCTCGTTGGCGTACTGGCCGAGCAGTCGCTCGTCGAACGCCCCGATGTCGTCGATGACCCGTCGGGGTACGGCGCCGCTGGCGAAGTGGCCGGTCCGGGCGGGGCCGAGCTTGCGGGTGGCGCGGTAGTGGCCGTAGAGCACCTGCACCCACTCCACCACGCCGTCGTCGACCAGGGGACGGTCGCCGTAGACGCCCCAGACGGCTCCGTAGGAGGGGTTCTCCTCGAAGATCTTGACAGCGTTGGCGACCGCGTCGGGGGCGAGGGCCACATCGGAGTCGAGGAAGAAGAGAATGTCTCCGCTGCTTGCGGCTATGCCGCGGTTGCGGGCAGGGCCGGCACCGACATTGTCGGTCAGTTCGATGAGCCGGCAACCGAGTTTTCTGACGATCTCCGGTGTGTCGTCGGTGCTGGCATCGTCGACGACGATGACCTCGATCGACGGGTGGGTCTGATGCATTGCCGAGAGCACGCTCAGGGCGATGGTCTTCCGGCTGTTGTGACAGGGGATTACCACTGACACCAGTGGCGTGTGGGCGGGCTTCATTGATGCTCCTCGGGCAGGAATTCGGCTGCGCTGGGAGGTGGACGACGCACCTACTCGTCGGTTTCTCGTCGTCGAGAAGACCCGTCGACCACCTTAGTGCCTGATCGACATCGGTAGACAACTGTCGATCGGTTTCATGCTGGTTAAATGCTCTGGATGCCCTGCCACCGCGTGTTTCGCGCCAATGTGACGCTCATCTCGTCACGGTGCGGAGATGACGAACTGCTGGGCCTTGTGGTCGGACAGGCCATTGGGGAGGGTCAGGTCGTAACTGTGTACCTTGATGTCCGGAGTGGTGAAGAGCCAATCGATACGCCACATTCGCGGCTTGTCGCCCACCGGCCAGGTGACCGGATAGAGCGAGGAGAGCGCCTTGCTCTGGTCGACCAGCCGGTCGGAGACCATGTCGAGGAGATTCATCGACGGTGACGTGTTCAGGTCACCGGCCATCACCGCCCGGTTCGGATTCTTTTCCAGGTCGGCGGCGATGGCCTGGTAGCTGGCCTGCCGGATCTCGAAGTTGAACCGGTCGATCTCGAACATGTTGCGGTCATCGTCGCTGCGCAGCAGCAGGATCCGGACCGGCGGCTGGAAGATGTGCGAGTTGTAGAACGACACGACCTGGCCGTTGACCCGGATGTCGGTACGCAGCGCCTGTGACGTGTAGAAGAGCGGTCGGTCGACGAGGGCCGGCGGCACCGGCTTCAGGTCGTCCGGCAGGTACGGCTGCGAGTCGAGCCACGCGTGCCCGACCACCGGCAGCCGGGTGAGCGTGACGTTGCGCCCCTCGCGGACGATCGTGTAGCCGGGGAACGCGGCCTTCAACTGCGCCGTCTGGTCGATCTCGTACGCCTGGGCGAAGATGTCGACCAGCGAGTCGTCGACGTTGGCGTACTCGTGCAGCATGTAGATGTCGGCGTCCATCTCCCGCAGGAAGTCGTAGAACTGCGCCGTGGTGGTGCGCTGCTCCCCGCCGTTGCGCCGGTCCTGGTCCCAGTACTCGGTGTTCCAGGTCACCACCTTGACGGCGTCGGCGGGCGCCGGTGGCGGGGTGTGGAACACCGTCGCGAAGTTGATCCCGCTGTAGCCGACGCCGAGCACGAGGGCGAGCAGCGCCGCCCCGACCAGCCGCCTGCGCATCGGTCGCGCCAGCCAGGCGACGGGTAGCAGCACCACCGGGACCGCCGCCCAGACGATCGGCGGGAGCAGGTCCACCGGCCCCCACACGTACGTCCGGGCGCTGAGCAGGTGGTGCAGCACGACGACGACCAGCCAGCCCACGCAGGCCACGGCCGCGAGGCGTACCCCCCAGCGGGCCCGCCGGGACCGGCCGGAGGGCTCCGGTGACAGCTCCGGATCCTTTTCGTCCATTATTGCGGTCGTTCTTGCCGCCGCTTCCGTCATCGCAACTCCTTTACGTGGCTCCGGTTCCCGCCGAGGTCGGTACCGGCCGGGAAAAAGGTATCGATCGGCACCTTGCTCGAAGCTTGTTCCGGACACCAAGGAGGGGGCAATCGTCACTCACTAGCGTCACGAGTGCTAATACCGGATTCACCACCGAGGACGGAGCCGCCGGATGGAGCACGCGCAGCCTATCGACGCTCGCACGGAGCCTGCGTCGGCGCGGCGCGGCTGGTCAGTCGGGTATGCGACTTGCCGGGCATTTGGCAGACCGGCCCGATTGGTCGGTAACGGTGACCGATGGATGGTCGGTCGGTAAATATCCAATGACGGTGAATGCCGGAAACGTCGCCGCCGTGCAGTCGTGACACTGCCGTCGAGAGCGCGGCATTTCTTCGAAACGGGAGGTGGAAGTGCACGTTGTGGTGACCGGAGCCGCCGGCATGTTGGGCACCGCGCTGTTGGCGCGCCCCTGGCCGGGAGTGACCTGGACCGGAGTGGACATCCGTCCACTCGCGCCCCGGGTACGAGAGCGGGCGAGCTTCGTCCGGGCCGACGTCCGGGACGTCGAGGCGATGACCCGCGCCTTCCGTCGCGCGGACGTGGTCATCCACTCCGCCGCCGCGTTGCCCAGCCACCGGGCGGCGGAGATCCGATCGGTGGACGTGGAGGGCACCGGGGCGGCGTTGGCTGCGGCGCGGCGGGCCGGTGTGGACCGGTTCGTGCACATCTCGTCCACCGCCGTCTACGGGCTGCCCCGGGACTGCCCCACCCCGGAGGACTACCCGTGCGAACCGGTGGACCCCTACTCGGCGGCGAAGCTCGGCGCCGAGACCGCCGTGCTCCGGCAGCGCGATCAGGGCCTCTGCGCCCCGATCGTGCGGCCCAAGACCTTCCTCGGCGAGGAGCGTCTTGGTCTCTTCGCCATGCTCTTCGAGTGGGCCGACGAGGGCCGGCACTTCCCGCTGATCGGCGGCGGCGACGTGGCCACCCAGATGCTCGACGTCGAGGACCTCTGCGCGGCGATCCAGCTGATCTGCGAGGCGCCCGACGACAAGGCCAACGACACGTTCAACATCGGCGCGCGCGAGTTCCGCACCCTACGGGAGGACTTCCAGGCCGTCCTGGACGCCGCCGGCCACGGCCGACGGGTCCTGGCCATGCCGGTGGGGCCCGCCGTCACCGCGCTGCGCGTGCTCGCCGCGACGCGCCTCTCCCCGGTCTACAAGCGACTCGTGCACAAGCTCACCCGGGACTCGTACGTCTCGATCGACCGAGCGACGCAGCGGCTCGGGTTCAACCCGCGGTTCAGCAACGAACAGGCGCTGTTGAAGACGTACCAGTGGTGGCGGGCGAACGCCGCCGGGGCGCGGCGCAGCGCCGGACGTACGCACCGCGACCCCTGGAAGCAGGGCGCCCTGAGCCTGGCGAAGGCGCTGTTCTGACACTCCACGGAGCAAGGAGAGGTCCGCCATGAATCACGCCCTGGAAGTCCCGACCCCCACCTCGTCGGACCTGCCCGTGGTCTCCGTCGACCCGGCCGTCGCCGTGCAGGCGTTGAAACCGCTGGCCCGCGTCACCGGACTGTTCGTCCTACTGCGACCCCGCCAGTGGGTCAAGGGCAGCCTGGTGCTGGCGGCGCCACTCGTCGCGGCCCCCGGCGCCACGGTGACCCATATCGTGCCGCTGCTCGGCACGCTGCTGAGCTTCCTGGCCGCCGCCTCGGCCGTGTACGTCTTCAACGACCTGAGGGACCGGGAGCGCGACCGCCTGCACCCGGTCAAACGAAACCGTCCACTGGCCAGCGGACGGGTGAGTACGACCGCCGCGGTCGTACTCCTCGTCGGCCTGCTCACCGGCACCGCCGCCCTGGCCACCCTGCTACCTGCCCTGACCGGCGTGGTCGTCGCCGGCTATCTCGCCCTCAACCTCTGGTACTGCCTGGCACTCAAGCACCAGCCCCTGGTCGACGTGTCGGTCGTCTCCATCGGATTCGTCCTGCGGGTGCTCGCCGGCACCATCGCCGTCGGCGCGGCCGTCCACCCGGCGCTGCTGATCGGGGTCTACTGCGCGTGCCTCGCGCTCTCCCTCGGCAAGCGACGCCACGAACTCGCCGCCCTGTCGGCCGCGGGTGGTGAGGCCGGCGAGCACCGGCCGGCGCTGCGCGCGTACTCGGTGCACTTCCTGGACCAGATGGTGGTGGTGAACATGGTGGCGGCGCTGATCGGCTACGTCGCCTTCGTCTGGACCCAGACGCCGCCGTACGGGCCGGTCACCGCCGGGCTGACCTTCCCGTTCGCCGCGTTCGCGGTACACCGCTACCTGCAGATGATCGCCATGGGCGGCTCCCGGGGCGATCCGGTCGAGGACCTCGTCCGGGACCGTGCGCTGCTGGTCAATCTCGGCCTCTGGGCCGCGGTGCTGGCGCAGGCGATGCTGGCCGGCACCTGGCACGTCTGGTAACCGATCGACACCCCTTGGAGAAGAGCGTGAGCAGCAAAGACCCCCACGAGTACGACCTCTGCGTCGCGGTCAACTACTACTCGCCCTACGTCAGCGGGCTGACCGAGGTGGCCCGGGTGCTCGCCGAGGGCCTTGCCGGGCGGGGCTGGCGGGTGGCGGTGGTCGCCGTCCGGCACGACCCGACGCTTCCGCTGCGGGAGAGCCGCAACGGCGTCGACGTCTACCGCAGCCCGGTGGTCGCCTCGATCGGCCGTGGCCCGGTCAGTCCCGGTTTCCCGGCCCTGGTGCGCCGGGTCGCCCGACGTTCGCGGGTGGTCAACCTGCATCTGCCGATGCTGGAGGGAGCGTTGATCACTGCCCTGCCGCTGCGGGTGCCGGTGGTGACCACCTACCACATCGACCTCTGGCTGCCGCCCACCCTGGTGACCCGGGCGGCGATGGCCGCGGTGCGGATGTCGTCGCGGGTCACGCTGCGCCGCTCGGACGCCGTCGTCGTCAACAGCGACGACCAGGCGCGGTACTCGGAGCTCTGGTCGATCCTGCGGTCCAGCCAGCGGTCCGCGATTCCGGCACCCTGCCTCGACCGGCGCGGTGGGGAGGCGGCATACCGGGAGACCGACGGCCCGCACATCGGCTTCCTCGGCCGGATCGTGCCGGACAAGGGTCTGGACTACCTGGTGGCCGCATTCGCCGAGATCCCGGATCCCGAGGCGCGGCTGCTGCTCGGCGGCGACTATCTGACCGTCGCGGGCGGAAGCGTGATCGACCGGATCCGGGCGGCCGCCGAACGGGATCCCCGGATCCGGATTCTCGGGCTGCTCCGTGGCCGGCAGATCAACGATTTCTACGCCTCCATCGACGCCTTCGCGCTGCCCTCCGTCGCCGAGTCCTTCGGCATCGCGCAGGCCGAGGCGATGATGTGCGGTATCCCGTCGGTCACCACCGATCTGCCCGGCGGCCGGTATCCGGTCCTGGCGACCGGGATGGGAAGGGTCGTCCAACCACGGGACCCCGCCGGACTACGGGTGGCGCTGCTGGACGTGCTCAGCTGGGACGCCGACACCCGGCGCGAGGGGGCCAAGCGGGCCCTTGAGGAGTTCGGTGTGGAGGGATGTCTGGACCGGTACGCGGCGCTGTTCCGGATCCACGGGGCGCGGTCCGGCGCATTGATGTGAGCGACGTTCCGATCAGTAGAATGGCAGCCACGTTCCGTCACGGAGGTGCAGATGCACAGCAGGGATTTCGGTCGTCTCGGCACGGTCAGCGCGCTCACCCTGGGCGGGGGTGGAATCGGCGGTGTGTGGGGGGCGACCGACCACGCCGAGGCGGTGGCGACCGTGCGGGCGGCCGTCGACGGTGGCGTCACGATGCTCGACCTGGCCCCGACCTACGGTGACGGCTACGCGGCCGAGAACGTCGCCGGTGCCGCGCTGCGCGGCATTCCAGCCGCGGACGTCCTGGTCACCAGCAAGATCGAACTTCCCGAGCAGGACGGCGGGGATCTCCCGGCGAAGATGATCCGCAGCCTGCACGCCACTCTGGAGCGTCTCGGCCGCGAGCAACTGGATCTCTTCCTGCTCCACTCCCAACTGCACCCGCAGGGCTGGACCGGTCCCACTCCCCGGACACTCGGCTGGGACCTGTACCGAGACCAGGTGGTGCCCACCTTCGAACGGCTGCGCGACGAGGGCAAGATCCGGGCCTGGGGGTTGACCGGTGTCGGCCACCCGCAGACCGTGATCGACGCCATGCACCAGCAGCCGCGCCCGGATGCGGTCCAGGCGGTGGTGAACGCCCTTGACCTGAGTGGCGACATGTGGCTGCTCGGCGCGTCGGCCGAGCCTCGGAACGACGAGATCCGTCGAGCCGCGGTCGCCGACGGCGTCTCGGTGATCGCCATCCGTGCCGTGGCGGCGGGAGCGCTCACCGGCGAGATCGACCGGTCCGTGGACGACGACGCCCCGGTCGCGGTCGACTTCGCCCGGGCGGAGCGGTTCCGCGCGCTCGCCGCCGAGTTCGGTGAGTCGCCCGCCTCGTTGGCCCACCGGTACGCCCTGAGCGTCCCTGGTGTGGCGACCGTGGTGCTCGGCGTCAAGAACCGCACCGAGTTGGCGGAGTGCCTCGCCGCCGAGGCCCGTGGCCCGCTGACCGAGGTCGAACGGAAGGCCCTGCTCGACCTGCGCAGCTGAGCGAACGGGTGAGCCGGGCAGCGTGCCGGACAGGCGCCCGCGCGGGTGCGATGACCAGTGCGGCGACGGGGCCGGCGGCACAGACGACGATCTGCGGGTGTCCGCCGGCCCTCGCCCAGGTTCAGCGGTTCGCCGGCTCGTTGCTCGGGGCCGGTTGGACGCGCTCGAACCGTATCCGGCTCAGCCAGCCCGGCAGGTCGCTGAGCGCGTACAGCTCGCCGTGCACGTCGGCGTCGATCGCGGTCGGCTGGATGGGGAAGTTGCCGATGATGGCGCTCTCGTAGCCACCCCACGGTCTGGGGCGTACGGCGAAGGCGAGGGTCGAGCAGTAGTCGCTGGCGATGTAGGTACCCCAGGCTTCCGGGGTGGCGGAACCTCGGTACACCACACCGCCGGTCACCGAGCAGCTCTCGGTCATGTAGTGCTCGTACTCGAAGACCGGGTCGGTGTACTTCACGCCCGGCCGGCACTGCTCCGGATCGAACACCGGGGTGCCCTCGCGGCAGGACCAGCCGAGGTTCGCGCCGGCCTGCCACGGGCGGATGTGGTTGATCTCCTCGACCAGGCCCTGGCCGACGTCACCGATCCACAGTGAGTTGTCGAGCTTGTCGACCGAGAACCGCCACGGGTTGCGCAGCCCGTACAGCCAGATCTCCGGCCGGGCGTCGCGGTTGCGGACGAACGGGTTGTCCCGGGGTACGCAGTAGGGCTTCGCGCCGCAGCTGCGGTTGACGTCGATCCGAACGATCTTGCCGAGCAGGGTGCCGAGGTCCTGACCGGCCTTGTACGGGTCGTTCGCGTGGCCGCCGTCGCCGAGGGACCAGTAGAGGTAGCCATCGCGGCCGAACGCGACCTGTCCGCCGTTGTGGTTGTTGTACTCGGCGTGTTCCTGGGTGAGCAGCACCTGTAGCCGGTCGGGAGCGTCGACGGGTAGTCGCGCCAGGGTCAGCGCACCGTCCGGGAGGCTGGTGTAGGCCACGTAGAGCATCCCGGTCCGCGCGAAGTCCGGCGCGGGGGTGATGCCGAGCAGGCCACGTTCGTTGCCCGACGTGTCGACCCGGGCGGTCAGGTCGAGCACCGGCTCGGCCGCCAGACCGGTGTCGGGGTGGTAGGCGCGGACGGTGCCGTTCTTCTCCGCGATCAGCATCCGGCCGTCCGGCAGCCCGGTGAGCGCGATCGGACGCCGCAGACCGAAGGCCACCTGTTCGGAGACCACGGTCAGCTCGGTGAGCGGCACCTTGCCGGGGCGGGGTGCGCCCGCCGTGGCGGTGCCGGCGACCGACGCCGACAGCAGCGCGGACAGGACCAGGACGAGCAGGCCGGCCAGTACGGGTACCGGACGCCAACGTGGTCGCGACATGTTCTCAGCTCCTTGAGCAGGTGGTGGGAGTACGCAGGCTGGGAGCGCGCCCAACACTACATCAACTCTCATCAATGCGTTGGCTGGCGGCGCGGAATCGACGGCCGGTGGAGCGGTCTTCGTACGATGACCGCCATGGATGTTGCGATCGTGACGAACGCGGTCGTGGCCGCCGTCTCGGTGATCACTGTCGGTGTCTCGGTGTTCTTCGCGCTCCGGCAACTGCGGCTGTCGCAGAGTGCGAACCACACCCTGGTCGCGATCGAGCTGCTCACCCGGGACCGGATGAGCGACGCCTTCCTGGACAGCCAGCAGTTCGTGCTCACCGAGCTGAGAGCGAGCTGTCCGCCCGGTCTGCGGGTCAGCGACCTGCCGCCCGAGGCTCGTAAGCACGTGAACCGGATCGCGTTGTACTACAACGGTTTGGGCCAGATGCTGGCCTTCGACGTCGTCGACCCGGCGTTGCTGATCGGCACGGGTGGGTTCCGCGCCCGGGAGGCGTGGAGCGTGCTGGAGCCGTACATCCTCGCCGAGCGGGCGGCGCGCGGCGAGTCGTACCTGGCCAACTTCGAGCATCTCGTGGTGCTCGCCACCGAGAGGCCGTGGGCGGTCGCGGTGCGCAAGCTGCGCCTACGCCGGTTCGGCAGCTACCCGGCCAGCCTGGGTCTGGTGACCGGGGCGGGAGACGCGGTTGGGCCGGTGTCGGCGGCCGATCCGGCCGGTGAGTGCGGCGTCGGTTCTACGGAGTCCGCGATGCCGGCGAGCTGAGGCCGCGGGTCGGGGCGTGCGGGGCGGATGTTCACGCGCACATTGCGCGGGACCGTGGTGGAGCAACCGACGTGGCTCACCGCCGTGGGTCTCTGAACCGCTACCCCCATCGATCGACAGCGTTGTGGTCGGGTTGTCCGGCTCGTGTGCTGGACTCGTCGTACCTGGTCTTTTTCTGGTCGTTAGGCGGAACTTCTTGAGCGCCCCGTAACTTTGTGGCAATCTCACTGCCATCGATGTGTAGCGTTCTCTCGTCTCCTGTGGTCTGCACCGATGGGCACCTGAGTCGCCGGGCGATGTTAGCGCTAACTCGTCGAAGTGACGCGACTCTGGAAGGTGCTGAGACACATGAGGAATCTCGTACATCCGAGCGGTTCTCCGCGACGACGGTGGTCGACCACGGCAACGATGCGCGCGCTGGCGGTGGGGCTGCTGGTGGCCGGCACGGTCCTGGTGCCCAGCGGTGCCGCCAACGCGGGCACCACCTTGGGCACCTCGGCGGCGGAGAAGGGGCGCTACTTCGGCGCCGCCGTCGGCACGTACAAGTTCAACGACAACACGTACATGACGGTGCTGAACCGCGAGTTCAACAGCCTGGTCGCCGAGAACGAGATGAAGTGGGACGCGACCGAGCCGCAGCGCGGCGTGTTCAACTACAGCGCCGGTGACCGCATCGTCAACCACGCCCGCTCCCGGGGGATGAAGGTGCGCGGGCACACCCTGCTGTGGCACGCCCAGCAGCCCGGCTGGGCACAGGGCCTCTCCGGCGGTGACCTGCGCAACGCCGCCATCAACCACGTCACCCAGGTGGCCACCCACTTCCGGGGACAGATCTACTCCTGGGACGTGGTGAACGAGGCGTTCGCCGACGGCGGCAGTGGCGGCCGGCGGGACTCGAACCTGCAGCGTACGGGGAACGACTGGATCGAGGCGGCGTTCCGCGCTGCCCGCGCGGCCGACCCGAACGCCAAACTCTGCTACAACGACTACAACACCGACGGGATCAACGCGAAGTCGACAGGCGTCTACAACATGGTCCGGGACTTCAAGTCCCGGGGCGTCCCGATCGACTGCGTCGGTTTCCAGTCCCACCTGGGCACCACGCTTCCCGGTGACTACCAGGCCAACCTCCAGCGTTTCGCCGACCTGGGCGTGGACGTGGAGATCACCGAACTGGACATCACCCAGGGCGGCAACCAGGCCAACATGTACGGCGCCGTCACCCGCGCCTGCCTGGCGATCTCGCGCTGCACCGGCATCACCGTGTGGGGCGTACGGGACTGTGACTCCTGGCGCGGCGGCGACAACGCGCTGCTGTTCGACTGCGCCGGCAACAAGAAGCCCGCGTACACGGCGGTCCTCGACGCCCTCAACGGCGGCAGCACCCCGACCCCGACCGGCAACCGGTTCCGCAACGAGGGGTCCGGCCGGTGCCTGGACGTCAACGGTGCGAGTTCGGCGAACGGCGCACAGATGATCATCTGGGACTGCCACAGCAACGCCAACCAACAGTTCACCCAGAACGGGCGGGCGTTGCAGGTGATGGGCAAGTGCCTGGACGTGCCGAACAACGCCGCCGCCGGCACCCGGGTGCAGATCTACGACTGCCACGGTGGGACGAACCAGCAGTGGGTGATCAACAGCAACGGCACGATCAGCAACGCACAGACGGGGCTGTGCCTGGACGTCAACGGTGCCGCCACCGCCAACGGCTCCGCGGTGATCGTGTGGAGCTGCCACGGCGCGGCCAACCAGCGCTGGGCTCGGGCCTGAGCTGATGGGCGCGACAGTCGGCACCACACGGAAGGGAACGACAATGGTCCTGTCCCGCTCACGTCGCTACCTGAGCCGGATACTCACCTGCGCCTTTGCCGCTCTCGTGGCGGTGCCGACTGTCGTGCTCGCGGCTGCCGCACCGGCAGCCGCCGACACCAGCCAGTTCCGTGGGGTCAACTGGGCCAGGCTGGGTGACAACTTCCACGGCGGCCCGCTGGTCCTGCACGGGCTGAACAGCTCCGACAGTTACGCGACCGTGGTGGCCAAGGCCAACGCGATCTACACCGGCTTCCAGACCAACCTGGGCGCCAACACGGTCCGGCTGCCGATCAACACCTACACCGTCGGTACGAGCTGGTGGAACGCGTACACCGGCGCGATCGACGCGGCCACCGCGAAGGGTCTCCGGGTCGTCCTCTCCTACTGGGACGACGGCGTGGCCGCCAGCGGCGGACGGATCGTCAACACCACCGCCTTCGACACCATGTGGAACACCGTGGTCGCCAGGTACGGCGGCAACGACCTGGTGTACTTCGAGCCGATGAACGAGCCGGGCGGGCACAGCGCCGCGGACTGGGCCAACGTGGTGAACAACTGGCTCACCGCCCGCCCGGCGATCCCCCGCCACCGGGTCTTCGTCAGCGGCGCCGGCCTGAACACCGACATCAGGTCGATGTGCGCCGACCGCCGGCTCGACGGGACCATCGTGTCGCTGCACCACTACACCTTCTTCAGCGGCGCGAAGACCTACGACCAGTGGGTGACGTTCCTGCGGGACGCGATGGGTTCCTGCGCCGCCCGTACCGTCATGGACGAGTTCGGTGCGCCGATGGACACCGGGCTCAACTACCACGACACCACCAGCACCGACAACTTCGTGCGCTACTTCCGCGCCACCACCGACGTGCTGCGGGAACTGCGGATCGGCTCGATCTACTGGCCGGGTCTGGGTGGCAAGGTCACCGCCGGTCAGGGCGACGACTGGTACGCCATGCAGAAACTGCACGGCACCGGCACCAACCTGACCCTGAGCACCCCCAACGCCAGCGGACTCGATCGCCTGCGGTACGCCTGGGGCCTGACCGGCGGCGGCGTGCCGGACCGGGTGAGCCGGCTGCGCAACGTCGGCACCGGGCAGTGCCTGGACATCCCCGGCGCGACCACCGCGAACATCCAGGTCCAGGTGTACGCCTGCAACGACACCGCCGCCCAGCGGTGGACCGTGACGGCCGGTGGGCAGTTCACCGCCCTCGCCGGCCAGCGGTGTCTCGACGCGTACAACCGGGGGACCACGAACGGCACGGTCGTCGGCACGTATTCGTGCAACGGCGGCGACAACCAGCGGTGGACGGTCGGCGGCGACGGCACGATCCGCGGCGCGCAGTCCGGCCTCTGCCTGGACGTGAACACCACCACGTCCAAGGTCCAGCTATGGGCCTGCTGGGGCGGCGACAACCAGAGGTGGCAGGTGCAGAACGCCTGACCTGGCATTCATCAGCAACGGTCCGTGCCGTCCGTACCGACTCGGCGGCGCGGTGGGTCAATGGCTTCCGGGACGGTCCGACTGCCACGCGGAGGGACGCATCGCCTCGGCGGGGCTCGGGCCGTCGAGGAAGTGGAGGGAGAAGAGATGAGATCCGTTGTCCATGCCGGGAAAGGTTGCCTACTCGCGCTGGGGGTGTTCGTCTCCGCCGCGTTGCCGGCCGTTATCGCAGATCAGGCGCCGGCCCTGGCCGCGGTCCAGGAGACGCTTCACGTCGCACCGAACGGGAACGACGCCAACCCCGGTACGCTCGCCGCGCCGTTCCGGACGCTCCAGCGCGCGCGGAACGTGGTCCGCACGAAGACCGCGAGCATGACCGGCGACATTCAGGTCTACCTGCGCGGTGGCAGCTATCCGGTGAGCAGCACGATCGAGTTCGGGGCCGGTGACTCCGGCACCAACGGCCATCGGGTGATCTACTCCGCGTACCCGGACGAGACGCCGGTGCTCGAAGCCGGGGTGCAGGTGACCGGCTGGACCCAGCACAGCGGCAACATCTGGAAGGCCCCGCTCGACCGGGCCAACAAGCTGCGGGCGCTCTACGTCAACGGCCAGCGGGCCCACATGGCGGCCAAGACGATCACCTCGGCTGGTTGCCACGGCACGTACACCATCACCGCGGGGCAGGCCGACTGGGCGTGGGAGTCAGGCTCGCAGTGCGCAGGCGCGAGATACAGTACGGCCGATTTCCCGGCGATCTCCCAGAACCAGGAGGACATCGAGATCGAGACGGCCACCACCTGGACCACGGCCATCGTGGGAGTCCGGCAGGTGACCACCGAGGGCGGGAGCCGCGTCGTGCTGTTCCAGCAGCCGGGTGCCGCCATCGCCCAGGGGGCGTTCAACGGCAACGCCCAGATCAACGGTTCACACAAGGTCATGAACGCCTACGAGTTCCTGGACACGCCCGGGGAGTTCTACTTCGACAAGACCAGCCGGACGCTGTACTACTACAAGGCCGGCGCCGACAACATGTCCACCGCGTCGGTTTTCGCGCCCAACAACGTGACCACCGTGCTGCGGGTCGCCGGCACCTCGACCAGCAACCAGGCGCGCAACATCACGTTCTCCGGGCTCACCGTGCGGCACTCCGACTGGAACCTGTTCAACGTCGCCGGCTCCGTGTACAAGCAGGCCCAGCAGGGCAACCTCGGCGCCCAGGCGTACGCGCGCGGCAACTTCCACGTGTACTACTACCGCAACGTCGACGTCACCCCCGGCATCATCCACCTGCAGAACGCCAGCGGAATCCGGTTGGAGCGCAACCGGATCGCGCACACCGGGGCCGACGGGATCAACCTGGTCAACGACGTGACGAACACGCAGTTGATCGGCAACTACACGAACGACATCGCCGGAACGGCGATCAGCGTCGGCCACCCGCAGCACGTCTTCATCGGTGACCACACGTCGAGCAACCGGGAGAAGTACCCGCCGCAGGTCGAGGGACTGCCGAAGAACATCGAGATCAGGAACAACTACATCCACGACAGCGCGGTGCTGTTCAACGGGCACGGCGCGGTCGCGGCGTACTTCGCCGACACCCTGACGGTGCAGCACAACCGCATCGAGAAGGCGCCGTGGGCGGGCATCACGATGGGCTGGGGGTGGTGGAACTTCGACGGCTCCTCCGGGTCGATCGCGCCGAACCGGCCCACCACCACGGCGAAGAACAACACCATCAGCCACAACCACATCATCGACACGGTGCAGCGACTCAGCGACACGGCACCCATCTACACGCTGGGCAGCCAGCCGGGGACCACGATCCACGACAACTATTTCCAGGGCGTTCCGGCCGGCCACAAGTACGGGCTGCACCCGGACGAGGGCTCGGCGTTCATCACCTTCCGGGACAACGTCCTGAGCGTGGACAAGAACATCACCTGGATGATCAACTCAGACGACTTCGGGCGTAAGCACGACCTGAGCATCACCCAGACGTACGGGCCGATCAACAAGGTCTCCAACAAGAACCTGCCCAACAGCA
Organism: Micromonospora palythoicola; assembly: GCF_036689795.1. Lineage (NCBI taxonomy): Bacteria > Bacillati > Actinomycetota > Actinomycetes > Micromonosporales > Micromonosporaceae > Micromonospora > Micromonospora palythoicola. The sequence goes on from NZ_JBAGKI010000037.1 coordinate 20,935, forward strand.
CCATCCACGACATCCTCGTCTCGGCCGACTACGTCTGGCCGGCGGCGGCCTACGGGATCGCGGTCAACTCCGGGCTCCAGGACTCGTTCCGGGACATCACCCAGCCGCGCAACCTGCCGATGCAGGACTACGTCCTGCCGGCGAGCACCTTCGTCGGCAGCGGCACGTCCTCGATCCCGATCCGCAGCGGCGGTGACCCGACCAGGTCGCTGTGGCTGGCCCCGTCCGGTACCACCACCTTCGCCGCCGGTCCGACGATGACCAGGGCGGACGGCAACGCCAGCGCCATCGCGGTGCCGACGGCGTCGGGTGACTACCGGCTCTACGTGGTCGACGCGCAGGGGAGTCGGTCGGCCGAGTCGAAGTCGCTCGTCCGGCGGCAGGGCACCGGCGGTACGCCTGACACCCAGCTCGTCGGTGGCCAGTCCGGTCGTTGCCTCGAAGTCCCCGGCGCCAGCACCACGAACGGCACCCAGACGCAACTGTGGGACTGCGCCGGCGGCTCGCACCAGCGCTGGACCTACACCGCGAGCAAGCAGTTCACCGTGTACGGCAACAAGTGTCTGGACGCCAACGGTGCCGGCACCACCAACGGCACCACGGTCATCATCTGGGACTGCCACGGCGGTCTCAACCAGCAGTGGAACGTCAACGCCAACGGCACCATCACGAACGCCCAGTCCGGCCTGTGTCTCGACGCCAACGGCGCCGCCACCGCCAACGGAACGAAGATCATTCTTTGGTCCTGCAACGGCGGCGCGAACCAGCAGTGGAGTCGACGCAGCTGAGAGCCGCAACCGGAGGGGTCAGGCACCGGCGGTGCCTGACCCCTTCGACGTCGGAGAAGCGCAGCGCGCGGAGAGACCGAGGCCCTGGACGAGGCGCGGGTGAGCTGGCACCATGTGCCGATCATGAAGCGGGATCGGACGGAGAACCTGTTGAACAGCTCGGGGTCGGGCGGGCTGTCGGGGCGATCGGGTGTTCGCGCGGTGGGCCGGCTGACCGTGGCGGCAGGTGTGGCTGTCGTGCTCGCCCTGGCGGCCGGCTGCGCCGACGCGGGTTCGCAGGCGTCGGCTCCGAGCCCGTCGGCGAGCGCGGTGGAGAAGGACCTCCACACGTGGCTGCACGAGGGGGCGAAGAAGGTCGGTCAGGACACCTACTCGTCTCGTTTGACCATGAAACGCAGGGACGTCGAGGGAGCTTGGGTCGGTACGAGAGTCGAGATGACGGTGGATCCGGCCAGGCGCCGGAGCGACATGAGCATCCACTTCCCCATTCGGCAACCCGGTCACTTCCAGTGGGTCGAGATCAAGACCGTCGACGAGGAGAGTTGGGTGCGGTTCTTCGGCTTCGGGAAGCCTCCCGAGAGGTGGCTGGCGGTCGACCTGCCGCGGCTGCTGGGTGAGGAATCCTCGATCTTCGTGGGTACGCAGGCGACGGACGATCTCCAGGAACTGGTGAAGACGTCGGTCGAGCTGCGGCTCGTCACCGAGCGAGCCGTTCGTGGTGTCCTCGACCTACGCCGGCATCCGCGGCTGACCGCCGAGCTGCGTGAAGAATTGCCGGGATCGAAGACGATGGTGCCCTTCGACGCCACCCTCGACGCGCAGGGCCGGCTGACGAACCTGACGCTGCAATTCGATCAGGTCGAAGCGGGCGCCGGTGAGTGGCAGTTGCTCTACCACTCGTTCGGTCGGCGACTGTCGATCGAACCGCCACCCGCCGGGGACGTGCTCGAAGCGGACGACCTCGATCCGCGACTGCTTACCGAACTGCGCGACGTCGGCTGGTCGTAGGCGGGCCGCCGTACCCCACCGACGGAATCGCCGCGGCTACGATCGGCCGGTGGCCCGACCCCTCGACCGCATCGCCCTGATCTCCGACGTCCACGGCAACCTGACCGCGCTGGAGGCCGTGCTGGCCGACATCGACGCCCGCGGCATCGAGCGGATCTTCAACCTCGGTGACTACGTCGGCAAGGGTCCGCGCGGTCGCGAGGTGATCGAGGTCTGCCGGGAGCGGTGCGAGGTCAACATCCTCGGCAACTGGGACGACTTCCTCCCCGACCCGGATCGGACCTACGACAGCGAGGCGATGGCCTGGTGGCTGGCGCAGCTCGCGGACGGCCAGGGCGACTGGTTGCGCGGCCTGCCGTTCAGCCACGACCTCCTGCTCAGCGGGCGGCGGGTGCGACTCTTCCACGCCTCGGCGACGACCGTGCACCGTCGGGTGCGGTTCGACCACGACGAGGCCGAGTTCCTCGGCATGTTCGCCAACACCCCGGCGACCGGCGACGGGCCGGAGCCGTCGGTGGTGGGTTACGGCGACACGCACGATCCGTTCTACGAGGTGGACCGCGAGCGCCGCACCCTGTTCAACACCGGCAGCGTCGGCAACGCGATGGACGACCCGACCCCGGTCTACGTGATCCTCGAAGGTGTCGTCGACGCGGAGTTCGACGCGCCGTTCTCGATCCAGTTCGTTCGCGTGCCGTACGACGTCGAGGCGGAGCTGGCCGTGGCGGCCCGGCTGGGCATGCCGGAGCTGGCGGGGTACGTCTCCGAGCTGCGGCACGGCATCTATCGCGGCGAGATGCACGATCCGGACGGACCGAAGTACCACCGGCGGCCGAGGCCGCGGCAACCGGCCGCGTGACCGGTCCGGCACCAGGGGGCGTACGTACGGCGACAGCGAGCCCGGGTCACCGCGAGATCGTCGTGTCGAGCATGTCGACGAGGTGCTCGGCGGCCGTCGCCGTGTCGTAGTCGGGGTCGTGGAGCTGCTCGGCGACGATGGCGTCGATGCCGCCCCCGACGATGATCGCCGTCGTACGCGTGTCGATGTCACCGCTGGCGCCGCAGGCGAGCCGGGCCGCGTCGATGAGCTGGGCCAGGGGACGCCAACGGGCGGCCGGGTCGTGGTCATCGTTCTCGTGCACCATCGCTTCGATGATCATGCGGGTGTGTCGCGGATGTTCCCGTAGATGTCCCACCATCGACCTGACGTACGCGGCGGGCCGGTTCGCGGGGACGGCGGCCTCGACCGCGGCGGCGACGTCTGCGACAAGGGCGGCGAGGGCGTGCTCGTGCGCGGCGCGTACGACGGCGGCCTTGGTGGGGAAGTGGTAGAGCACGGCGGCCTTGGTGATGCCGGCGCGCTCGGCGATGGCGGCCAGTGAGGCACCGGCGTAACCCCGGTCGGCGACCAGCTCGATGGTGACCTCGATCAGTTGGGTGCGGCGGGCGCGCTCGATCAGGGTCAGTTCGCCCGTCGCGCCCTCTCGTCTCCTTGTCACCCGTCAGATTCTACCGTACGGTCGAAAAATCTACCGATCGGTTAGGAGCGTGTCGTGCGGAACAGGCTGATGAAGGTTCTCAACCGGCTGCGGCCCAGGTCACGATGGCTGCGCCTGGTCCTGGCCGGGCTCGCACTGATCGCGCTGGTGGTCACCTTCGCCATCCGCCAGCCCGCTCCGATCGGTCACTGGGACAGCGCCGACGGGCAGGACCGGTTCCTCCGGGCCTACACGGAGGCCTTCGCCGACCTGCCCGACCCGGCGGAGACCATCGACGTACGCACCGACTTCGGCATCGTCCGCGTCTACCGCTTCGCCGGCACGGCGGCCGGTGCGGACGGCGGCGGTACGAGCACCCCGTTGCTGCTGCTGCCCGGGCGTGCCTCGGCCACCCCGGTCTGGGCGGACAACCTGCCGCTGCTGCTGCCGATCGGCGACGTCTACACCGTCGACCTGCTCGGCGAGCCGGGCATGAGCGTGCAGAACCGACCGATCAACACCGACGCGGCACAGGCCGAGTGGCTGCACCAGACCCTCCAGGCACTCCCACCGGACAGGTTCCACCTGGTCGGTCTCTCGATCGGTGGCTGGACCGCGGTCAACCTCGCGCTGCACCGACCGGAGCACATCGCGTCGATGACCCTCATCGACCCGGTCCACGTCTTCGGCGACCTGCCGTTCGGCACCATCGTGCGCTCCATCCCGGCCGCGCTGCCCTGGCTGCCCAGGTCGTGGCGGGACAGCTTCAACTCCTACACCGCCGGCGGCGCGCCGGTCGAGGACGAGCCGGTCGCCGACATGATCGAAGCCGGCATGCAGCACTACAAGCTCCGGCTGCCGCAGCCCACCCGGATCAGCGAGGAACGACTCCGTCGACTCGACCTGCCGGTCCTGGCGATCATCGCTGGTGAATCGGTGATGCACGACCCGCAGTCGGCCGTCGAGACCGCACGCCGGAGCCTGCCGCGGGGCACGGTGCGGCTCTACCCGGACGCCTCCCATGCCGTCAACGGCGAGCAGCCCGAACGGATCGCCGAGGACGTCGCCGGCTTCGTCACCGCGCACCCGTGACTCGATGACCGAGCCTTTGACGGCGCATTTATCCGTGGAACTTTCACCTTTGTTGCTCGGCGCGGAAAGCGCCAACCTCGGCCATTCGTTCGGCGTCGATTGTCCACTCTGTACCATCCTGCCGGAGTGGTCCCGCCGGGTGCTCGGAAATTCTGTTCGGAACCGGGTGGCGAAGCGGGTAACGGTCGGAGTAAGGTCTGCGTCTGCCGCAGAGCGGTCGACGGCTGGAAGGTAGCTGCTGTCCGCCCTCGAGATTCGTTTTCGCGTGAACCGTTCCGTGATTCACCCCTTTCGGCTTGTGCAGGAGTTTCCGTGCAGCAGGACGCGGTGCAGCCTTCCAGTGATGAGCAGAATCAGATAGTCGACAATCCCTCGCCACCGCCGGTCCGATCGTCAGTACCAGAGGACGCGCGACCAGATTCGAACTCCGGACGATTGGCCAACCGTCCGCCCGGCTATCCGAACGCGGTGGTCTGGCTGCGGGTCGGGATTCTGCGCGACTGGCGCGGCGTGCTGGGTTCCTTCGTCGCCGCCTGGTTCTACGTGCCGGTGGCACTGTTCACGGCGGTGGTGCTCGCGGCGGTCGCGGGACTCGTCCTGGCGTTCACCGGCGGGTCGGTGTTCGTGGACCAGATTCCCGACGAGATTCGGGACGCCCCGGTCATCGGGCGACTGGTCAGTTCCTTCCTTGAGCAGTCCGGCGGGGCGATCGGCGCGTTCGTCGGCGCCGCGCTCGCTTTCCTGGCGGGCCTGCTGATGGTGCCCGTCCTCCGGTTCAGCGGCGCGGACAGCACCGTTTCCGTGCTTGTCCAATTGGTGGGCATAGCGGCGGCGGCCATCGTGGTGGGTGTGCTCTACACCCTCTATCGGGTGCTGCTGGAGGATCGACTGCTCCGGGTGTCAGGTGCGCGCGATCTCAGTCGCCGGGAAAAGGAACTGGTCATCCCGATCCTGCACGAGTGCGCGGAGCGGCTCGGTCTGCCCGCGGTACCGAAACTGCTGGTCGAGGACGACCTGGTCAGCACGAATGCGCGCACGTACGCCCGGCACATCGTCGTCACCACCGGTCTGCTCACCGATCCGCGCGAGGAGATCGCCGCGCTGTTGAGTCACGAGCTGGTGCACTGGCGTACCGGCGACGAGATCACGTCGGCCTTCGTCCGGGGTGTCGGCCTGCCCCTCGTGCTCGTACACGCCGTACCGACCTGGTTGATGCGCAGGTTCCCGCACCCGGCGACGAACCTGTTCGTGTTCCTGTTCTTCTGGCCGGTCCTGCTCACCATGAAGTACCTGGTCCAGCCGCTGCATCGGGCGGATGTCCGGGCAGCGGAGTACCGGGCGGACCTGGGCGCGGTGGTGACCGGGCACACCGAGGGCCTGCGGGCCGTCCTCGAGCGCCGCAGGTCGTTCGAGAGCGGGCGCAGTGGCTGGGACGAAGCCGTCTGCGCCGAACACCCGCCGAACGAGCTGCGCCTGGAACGGCTGGAGTCGGTCCGGGCCGGTGACGACACCGTCGCACCGGAGATCCCACCGCAGCGGGTCGTCAGCACCGAGGAACTGTTCGGCGGTGACAGCCCGGTCGACCTGCGGCGCCCGGCCGTCATCGGTGGTGTCGCACTGCTCTCCTGCTGCCTGCTCTCCAGCCTGCTCGGCGTCGTGCAGTGGGGATTCTTCCGGCCGGAGACCACCGTCGACGGGTACTTCGCCGCGCTGGCCGACCGCAACGTGAACGACCTCGCCGGCTGGTTGAACCCCGAGGCAGGCGCCGCGGTACGCGGCGACGACCTGCTCGCCGAGTCGATCAGGTCGGCCGATTACCAGCCGCCCACCGACATCGACATCCGCACCGTCGAACGGGACGGCGACGACGCGACCGCCACGGTCTCGTTCGTGGTGGGCGGGAGCCGGACGGAGGCGCAGGTGATGCTCCGCCGCGACGAGGAGTCCACGCTGGGCGTCTTCAAGGGATGGCACGTCGTCGGCGGTGTCTCGGCTCTCTCGGTCGTCGCCGGCCAGCAGGGGATCATGATCAACGGGGTGCGGGTGCCGGAGAGCCCGCAGGAACAGACGGTGCTCTCGGTGCCCGGCCGCCACGTCGTGACCACTGTCGCCAACCCGCTCAGCGAGGCGGCGCCGCAGCACATCACGGTGCTGCCCGGTGCCGTGTTCGACACGCCGATCCAGGCGCTTCCGGAGTTGCGGGCCACCGCCCGGGGCAGCATCGACGGGCAGGTCAAGACATATCTGGACGAGTGCGCGCGGCAGACCGTGGCCGCACCCCAGGGCTGCCCCTTCCGGCTGTCCGGTTACCAGGACGCCAAAGACCTCAAGTGGACCATCGACAGGTACCCCACCACGCAGATCGACGTGGTCGCTCCCGCGGTCGCTCAGGTCTCGACGCCGTACGACGGGCAGGGCGAGGTGCGGGTGACCGGTACCTACGAGTCCTCCTTCTACGGCACGCAGGACTTCGTGAAGAGCTACGTTCTCGGCGTCGCCGGCGTCGTCACCGTCACCGGCGACGAAATCTCCTTCCAACCCGACGTCGACGAGTGACCAGGAGCATCGGGTGACCGAGACGTACCCGGCGGCGAGGCAGCCCGTGCGGCTACAGATGATCACGGACCGGCGGAGGCCCGTCACGGTCTCGCTCATCGACTGGATCCACCGACGTCCGGAGTTCCGCACCGGCGTGCGGGACCTGGGCGGACGGACCGGCGGCCGGGCCGGCTTCAGCGAAGCCGTGATCATCGCGGTGGTCGCGCAGAGCCTGCTGCCCGGTCTCTTCGCCCTGCTGCAGACCTGGCTCAGCCAGCAACCGAGCGGTGCCACCGTCCGGATGCGCGTCGGCGAGTCGGAGGTGGAGATTCAGGTGACCGGGCGGACCGATCCCCGGCAACTGCTGGATCAGGTCACCCGGACCATCCAGGAGAACCGCGACCCAGGACCTCCCGACCCGGGTCGGGACGCCGCCGGGTAGCTTCCGGCCGGACGGGCGGTGGAGCTGTCAGAAGAGGGTGGTGGGCTCGACCGGGATCGGCTCCGGCAGCGGGTCCAGCTCCGGTACCTGGGCGCGTACCTCGTCGTGGAAGCGGCGGGCCAGCATCGGCGCGTCGGCGTTGTCCGGGGTGTGGATGAAGACGGTCGGCGACCGGCCCTCGCGCAGCCAGGTCGCGGTGGCGTCGACCCAGCGCCGCCAGCCCTGGACGGTGCGCGCCGGGTCGTCGCGGCCGAGGTAGCGGACGATCGGCCGGTCCGTGAGCGCGACCGTACGCAGCGGCATCCTGGGCTTCTTCGTCCAGGCGTCCCGCTCGGCGTCGCTGGTCGGCGGGTCGGTGAAGAACGCCGTGGTGTCGAACGGAATCCACTCGGCGTCCGTCTCGGCCAGCGTCGTCTCCAGCAGCCGGATCGCGCCGGGGTCGGTGAAGAAGACCGGGTCGCGTACCTCCACGGCCGGTCGGTGGGCGGCGGGCAGGCGGCGCAGGAACCGGGCGAGCGCGGGTACGTCGTCCGGGCCGAAGGAGCCGGGCAACTGCGCCCACAGGGCGTACGCCCGGGAGCCGAGGGGCTCGATCGCGTCGAGGAAGGCGCGCATCGGCCGGTCGACGTCGGTGAGGCGGCGTTCGTGGGTGACCACCTTCGGCAGCTTGACCACGAAGCGGAAGTCGGGTCCGGTCTGCTCCGCCCAGGAGGCGACCGTCTCGCGGGCCGGTGTGGCGTAGAAGGTGGTGTTGCCCTCGACCGCATCGCACCAGCCGGCGTAGTGCCGTAGCCGCTCCTGCGCCGGCAGGGGATGCGGCAGGAGCCTGCCCGGCCAGGAACGGTGGGTCCACATCGCGCACCCGACGTGCAGTCGCACGGCCACCTGATCAGCCGGCGTCGACGCGTTCGACGGTGATGGCGGAAACGCCGGCCGTCGCGTCGATGTCGTAGCGGTCCGTGGCGGAGTTCCACTCGGGCGGGGTGAAGGTCGTGCCGCCGGCCACCCCCGAGTGGGTGGTGCCGTCGATGGTGACCGAACCGGCGCCGCCACCGGCGCGTACCTGCACGGGCGCGTCGCCGGCCAGCCGGACGATGATCTGGCTCGCGCCGCCGAGCAGGGTGCGCTGCGTCCCCTCGGGTGCGGGCAGCGTCAGTTCGACCCGGTTCGCGCCGGCGGTGAACTCGACGTCACCGACCCGCGCGCCGCGCAGGTCCAGGTGCTGCTCCTTGGCGCCACCGTCGAGCCGGACGTGCCAGCGGACCGACTCGGCCAGCACCGCCTCCACGACCGCCGGGCCGTTCCGGTCGGTGCCGCGCAGGCTGGTCAGCAGGCTGCCGTCGGTGAGGGAGACCGCGGGACGGACGTTGGCGTCGCGGGGGGTCGACACCCGGTACGCGTCGTCGCCGAGATCGGCGGTGCGCACCTTGATCACGTCGGCACCGTCGAGCAGGACGAAGGTGGCCTCCCGCAGGTCGCCGACGGCGCCGCTGACGACGTGACCGTCACGGCCGTCGCCCCGGACCGACACCCACGTCCAGGTGGCGACCACCACCACCACGATGACCAGTACGGCCGCACCGATCCACCACCACATCCGTCGTCCGCCGGCTGCCTGAGCGTTCTCCACGTCGCCTCCCGTACATCGATGACCGCATGGGTTACTACCCGCCTGTCACCGACTCTTACGCGTGTCACGTCCGGTGGGCTCACCGGAGACCGGATGCTTGCCGACATGTCTGAGCGGCATGATCATGTCGCTCAGACATGTCGTCGCGGAAGCTTACTGGCTCGGGTTGGCCATTACGGACGGTGACGTCAGGCTCGGGACCACTTCTGGTTGGGGGTGCCGGCGCAGTCCCACAGTTGCAGCCGGCCGCCGTTGTTCGGGTTGTTGTCGCGTACGTCGACGCAGCGGTTCGCGCTGAGGTTCACCAGGTCGCCGGCGGCGTTGAGAGTGAAGCGTTGCGCCGGGTTGCCGTTGCAGGTGACGAGGTTGACCTCGGTGCCGTTGGCCGTGCCGGCCCAGGCCGGATCCATGCACTTGCCCATCGCGCGGATGGTGCCGTCGGCGGCGAAGGTCCATGCCTGCGCGGCGGTGGTGTTGCAGTCCCAGACCTGTAGCGGCGCCCCGTCGACCGGGTTGGCGCCGGGGATGTCGATGCACCGGCCGCTCTGCTGTCCCCGGATCCGGGTGGTGCCGGTGCTGCCGTCCGGGACGTAGCCGTGGACCCGGACGTAGTCGACGAGCATCTGCTGCGGGAACTGGGTGCTGCCGTCGGGGTAGCCGGGCCAGTTACCACCGACCGCCACGTTGAGGATCATGAAAAAGGGGTGGTCGAAGACCCAGCGGTTACCGCCGAGCCGGCTCGGGTCGACCCGGAAGAACTCCGACCCGTCGAGGTACCAGCGGATGGAGTTCGGCTCCCAGTCCACCCGGTAGGTGTGGAAGGTGTCGGCCAGCGGCTGTCCGATGGTGCGGCTGCCGGTGATCCCGCCGCCGCCGGAGTAGCCCGGTCCGTGGATGGTGCCGTGCACGGTGTTCGGCTCCCGCCCGACGTTCTCCATGATGTCGATCTCGCCGGAGGCCGGCCAGCCGACGTTGCCGAAGTCGTTGCCGAGCATCCAGAACGCCGGCCAGATTCCCTGACCTCGGGGAATCTTGATGCGTGCCTCGAACCGCCCGTACGCCTGGCTGAACGTGGCCGCGGTCAGCAGTCGGGCCGAGGTGTACTCGCACCGGCCGTAGTGGCACTGGTAGTTGGCCGGGTTCTCCCGGCGGGCGGTGATGACCAGGTTGCCCTGGCCGTCGTGCACCGCGTTGCTCGTGCTGTTCGTGTAGTACTGCCGTTCGTTGTTACCCCAGCCGTGGCCGCCGATGTCGAAGCGCCACTTGGACTGGTCGACCGGGGTGCCGGCCGGTGAGTTGAACTCGTCCTGCCAGGTGAGGCCGCCGATCGCGGCGGCGGCCGGTGCGGACTGCACGGGTAGCAGGAGCGCACTGGTGACGAGGGCCGCACCCAGGGCGGCGGCTGCCCGGCGGAGGCTGCGGGAGATGGCGTCCACGATGGATCTCCTCGGGGGTGGAGGGACGGATACGCTGGCGAGGCGGCTGGAGAGCGCTCTCCAAATCTGAGTCTGTCGATTTCGACAAAATTAGTCAAGGTTGTTAACAGCGATCATGATTGAGAAGTGTCGTCAACCGATGGTTGACGAAACCGGACCGTCAACCTAAGGTTGACGCATGACTGAACCCGTGCAGATGAAGAATCCGGTCCGCCTCGACGACCTGATCCAGGTGATCAAGCAGACCCGTACCGACGCCCTCGACCAGCTCAGTGACGCGGTCATGATGGCCGATCACATCGGTGACGTGGCCGACCACCTGATCGGCCACTTCGTCGACCAGGCTCGCCGCTCCGGGGCGTCCTGGACCGAGATCGGTCGCAGCATGGGGGTGAGCAAGCAGGCCGCCCAGAAGCGCTTCGTGGCCTCGTCGTTGGATCCGCAGGAAGGCTTCCAGCGGTTCACTCCCCGCGCCCGCAACGTGGTGCTGGCCTCGCAGAACGAGGCGAAGGCCGCAGGTAACGCCGAGATCACCCCGGCGCACCTGGTGCTCGGCCTGCTGGCCGAACCGGAGGCGCTGGCCGCCAGGGCGCTGGCCGCCGGGGGTGTGTCGGTCGAAGCCGTGCGCGAGGCCGCCACGGCGGCGCTGCCGCCATCCTCGGGCGAGGCCCCGGACCTGATCCCGTACGACACCGCAGGCAAGAAGGCCCTGGAGTTGACCTTCCGCGAGGCGCTGCGACTCGGGCACAACTACATCGGCACCGAGCACATCCTGCTGGCCCTGCTGGAGCAGGAGAACGGCGAGGGCGTGCTCACCGGCCTCGGTGTGGACAAGGCCGCCGTCGAGGCCAACATCGCGGCGGCCCTGGCCAAACTGCGGACGTTCGAGTAGCCGTTCAGGGCTCGACGGGGAAGCCGTACCGGGCGGCGTGCTCCGGGTCGACCGGATCGATCTGGCGCAGCCCGGCGTCGGCGAGGCGCTTGTTCACCTCGTCGAGCCGCTCCCGCACCAACCGGGCCTCCTCCTCGGTGACCCGTCCCCGGTGCGGCCGGCCGGCGTGCTCGATGGTGCCGTAGTCGACCTTCTCGGCGCTGCGGCGCGCCTTCGGGGGGCGTACCCGCTCGGCGGTCCTCAGCAGCTGCGCCATCGGCACGTCGGTGGCCATCGCGTCGAACTCGCTCGCGGTCAGCACCACCCGACGCGGCTCGCCCTGGCCGTGCCGGTCGTGGATCTCGACCACCGCCACGTCCAACGCCGCGTCGTCGATGCTTTCCACCTCCACCGGGGTGGCGTCCAACTGCACGGGCCCGGCCACCAGGTCAGGATGCTCGAGAACGACGACGCGGACGGCCTCGTCGTCGGCACCCAGCAGCGTGCCGCTGAAGTCGGAGACGTGGATCGTCTTCTTGCCCATGGATGTGCCAACTCCTGTCGTGACCCGCGAAGGACCAGCAGACGTTACCCGACAGGTGTGCGAAAGCGCGCGGTGGCTCGCCGCCCGCCAGATTGGTGCGTCAGTGCGGGTTGAGGTGGTGTCGTACGGGGCCGGCCGGCAGGCTGTTCAGGTCATGCCAGGAGAGGGTGGCGGGGCGGGTGCGGTGTCCCCGGTAGGGGGTCTGGGTCGGAGGCTGGCCGGTCGCCCCGTGGTGTCGCCAGGCGCGCTCGGGGTCCTGCTGATCACGGTCGTGCGGGTGTTTCGGCATGCCTACACCGTTCCAAAGAAAGTTGTCCATGTATGGAAATGGGTATGACGGTCGATCGATCGTTCAGGTTCCCCGGATCGCGCCCACCTACGCTCCGAACTCGCCGGGTCCGTCGTACCGTGAGCGGCGTCGACGGTGACGGACCGGGAGGTGTTGATGCTCGACCGGCGGCTCCACCTGCACCTGACGACCTGGCTGGGACAGTGGCCAGCGGGCCCGGGCCTGCACGTGGTCGGGTCCGGGCGACGGATCCGACCCGCCTGGGACGGCCGCCCGCGCCCCGCCATCGCCGTCCACGCCGGGACCAGCGGCGTGCTCTCCGTGGCGCCCGACCGGGTCGCGGCCGTACGTGAGCTGGCGCGGCGCCCGGGCGGGCTGCTGAACGCACTGCCGACCGCGGTCGGGTACCCACGCTGGGCCGTGCACGACGACGTCTTCCGGTGGAGCGTCGCGCCGGCGGACCTGTCGGATGTCGGTGAGTGGGTTCCACCGACCACCCCCGGCCTGCCCTCCTGGCTGCGGCTGTTCGACCGGTCGGTGCTCATCGTGCGCGACCACCGGGGCCGCTACCTGGCCGGCGTCGGGATCAAGCGGCATGACCGGCACGGACACGAACTGGCGGTGGGTACCGTCCCGGCGGCGCGTGGCCGCGGCCTGGCCCGCAGGCTGGTGGCCCAGGCGGCTCGCCGGGTGCTCGACGACGGTGCCGTGCCGACCTATCTGCACGACCGGCGCAACGGCGCCTCGGCGCGGGTGGCGGAGGCCGCCGGGTTCCCCGACCTCGGCTGGCGGTCCTACGGCGTCTACCCGAGCTGAACACCGCCCGGCAGGGCGCGGACCGTGGATCCCGGGCCGGATCCACGGTCCGCAGCCTCCCCCCAGGTCCGGTGCGGCTCCAGTGCCGATCACGCTACGTATCCAGAACCCGCTGGGCAAGCCTCAGCCACCGTCTTAATGCTGTCCAATTATGGACTTGACCTGCGAAGAAGCGTTACCTCTCGCCCGACGCGGTCAGTGACGCAGGGTGTGAATCAGACTGACGAACTGCTGGGTCACCGGCCGCAGTACGCGCAGTCGCGACAGCTTCACCAGCCGGTCGACGAGCGGCACCGCGCCGTCGATCAGCTGCCGGGTCCGGGTCTGTCCCGGCGAGTGGTCGTAGACCCAGAAGAGCACCACGCCCATGTAGGCGAGCCAGAGCAGCTCGGGCAGTTGGCGGCGCAGCTCCGCGTCGACCTTGGCGGTGGAGCCGGTCAGCACCTCGGCGTAGAGGCCGATGGACGCCTCGCGGGGCCCGGAGGACTCCGCGGAGAAGGGGCTCAGTGGGGAGGTGGGTTCCGCGGCGGTCTTGAAGAAGCTCGCCGCGAACTCGTGCGACGGGGTCAGCACGTCGATGCCCGCGTGCAGCACCCCGGCCAGCCGGGCGGCGAAGTCGGATTCGCGCTGCAGCACCGGCTCGGCCGCCGCCCGGTGCTCCGTCTGTGTCCGGGCGTAGAACTCCTGGATCAGGTGTTCCTTGGACTGGAAGTAGTAGTAGGCGTTGCCGACCGCGACACCGGCCTCCGTCGCGATGGCGCGCATGGTGGTGCGGGCGTAGCCGCGTTCGCGGAACAACCGCATCGCGGTCTCCAGGATCAGCTGCCGGGTCTGCTCGCCCCGGGCGGTCGCCGCCTCACCCGCAGCGGTCGTCGGCACAGTCTGGTCGGTCATCGCGGTCACCGTATCCCGCCGCGTCGCCGGTCGGCTCCGGCGACGGTTCGCGGACCCGCTCGCGTACCGCCGACGCGGCGGCCACCACCCGCCGGGCCAGCGGCAGCAGGTGGGGCCGGGCGAGACGCTGCGCCGTGTCCCGGTGGTCGGCCAGCGCCCACAGGCAGGCGAACCAGGCCCCGTCGCCCGCGTACACCTCGCCGGTGTCGGCGATCACTGTGAGGTCACGCAGCGTGGCGTCGTGGTCCAGGCCCGGGAAGCGCCGCCGGGCGGCCGCCGAACCGGCCGGCACGAACTCCAGCGGTACGAGTTGCGGACGCGACGAGAGCCAGCCGCGCGCGGCCCGGCACAGTGGGCAGTGTGCGTCGTAGAGGACGGTGAGGGCGCGGATGCCACCGCCCCCGTGTGCGGTGGCATCCGGCAGTCCCTCCGTCGCGCCCTGGCCCGGCCTGGTCATCGGGCGGGCGGGTTGGCCTGGCCCGGTGCGGGCGGTGCGGCACCCGGGCCAGGCATGCCCGGACCGGCCGGCACGGGCGGGTGGGCGGGCTGGACCGGCAGTCGGCCGACGGGGGCCAGCGGGGGGTGGGTGGCGAGCTGACGCAGCCGGTTACGCCGGTACCGGCCCAGGGCGAAGACGTTGAAGAAGTGCAGCGCGCCGAGCACCAGCAGCACCAGCCCGATCTTCCACGAGAGTTCCTCCATCGCGACGCTTGTGGAGCCGACCTGCTCGGAGTGCCGCATCGCCACCGTGACGTAGCCGAGGTTGAGCAGGTAGAAGCCGACCACGAGCAGGTTGTTCACCGCCCGGGCCAGGCGTTCGTCGGCGAACACCTCCTCGAGGAAGACCAGCCCGTTGCGGCTGAGTGCCCGCGCCACCCAGACGGTCAGCCCGATGCTGACCGTCAGATAGACCAGGTACATCCAGACCTTGATGTTCATGTGCCGACCCCATCTTGAACGCGTTCAACTTGATGGACGTCAGCGTACGGCAGTAGTTGAACGCGTTCAAGATGAGGCTCGGGCTCAGTGGGTCAGGCCGAGCGCCTCGGCGGCGGCTCGGCCGTTGGCGTGGCTCGCGCCGTACGTGGTGACGAAGGCCCGTACGCGGTCGGGCCGCCAGGTCGCCGGCCAGCCCATCTCCACCACGGCCACCGGATGCGTGGCGGACAGCGCGTCGACCAGCTCCGGGCCGCCGGGCAGCCGGTGCAGGTGGCGGGCGACCAGGACGATCGGCCGGCCGGCGGCACGTCGGCGCAGGTCGGCCGGGTCCGTGTCGGCGGCCACCACCCGGATCTGCTCGGTGCCGCCCAGGTGTGGCCCAAGTCCCCACGGCACCCGCCCCTCGGCGATCGTGGAGTTCGCGTGCAGCTGGACCACGAGCGACCGGTCCAGTCCGCTCGGCGCGCCCTCCACCCGTACCGCGCGGCGGGCCGCCGCGTACCCGAGGTCGCCGGGCGTGGTGGTGGTGCGGTCGGCGGTCCGGGTCCAGGCGGCGAGGTCCGCGACGCGGCCGGCCGCCTGCTCGACGCGGGACCGGTCCAGCCGGCCGTCGCCGAGCGCGGCCACGATCCCGGCGGCGACCCGCTCGACCAGGTCGGCATCGACCTTGGCGCCGATGCAGAGCAGATCGGCACCGGCGGCCAGGGCGCGCACCGCGCCGGGGGCGATGCCGCCGGCGGCCAGGGCGGCACCCTTCATCTCCAGCGCGTCGGTGACGACGACGCCGTCGAAGCCGTACTCGTGGCGCAGCAGGTCCACCAGCACGGTCCGGCTGAACGTGGCGGGCCCGTCCCCGGTCAGCGCGGGTACCCGGATGTGTGCGGTCATCACCGCCTTCGTCCCGGCGGCGACCACCGCGGCGAACGGCGGCAGGTCCCGCCGGCGCAGCAGCTCGGGCGCGGCGTCCACGGTGGGCAGTTCGTGGTGGGAGTCCGCCACCGTGGCCCCGTGGCCGGGGAAGTGCTTGGCGCAGGCCGCCACTCCGGCGGCCTGGAGCCCGGCGATCGCGGCGGCGGCGTGCGCGGCGACCTTCTCCGGGTCGGCGCCGAAGGACCGGGTGCCGATGATCGGGTTGTCGTCGGCGGTGTTGACGTCGACCGTGGGTGCCAGGTCGAGGGTGATGCCCACGCCGGCCAGCTCGGTGCCGATGGCCTGGTAGACCTGGCGGGTGAGCGCCACGTCGTCGACCGCGCCGAGCGCGGCGTTGCCCGGGTACGGACTGCCGGTGGCGTGGGCCAGTCGGGTGACGTCGCCGCCCTCCTCGTCGATGGCGACCAGCACGTCGGACCGGCCGCCGCGCAGTATCGCCGTGCTGGCCGACACCTGCGTCGGTTCGATGACGTTGCCGCCGAACAGGGTGTGTCCGGCGAGCCCGTCGGCGACCAGGTCGACGGCCCACTCGGGCGGGACCGACCCCGGGTACGCGGCCAGTAGGGTGCCCAGCGCCAGCCGGCGCAGTCCTGGATCCAGCCCCACGTGCTCTCTCCTCTCGATGCCGGCCGGCGCGGATCTCGTACCGGGTCGGCGGAGGGTCGCGCTCCCACGTGGCCGATACGCTACGGCTTACCCGTTCGCCTGTCGGTTCTACGGCTTCAAAGGTTCATACAGTTAGCAAAGTTTACTAATACTTGAGGACACATGGCATGAGCGCGACCCGGCTGCCCGGCACCCCACGTCTGTTGCGGGCCCTCAACGACCGCGCGGCGCTGGAACTGCTGCTGGAGCAGGGGCCACTGACCCGGGCCCGGATCGGCGAGCTGACCGGCCTGTCCAAGGTCACCGCCTCGCAACTGGTGGAGCGGCTGGAGGAGCGCGGACTGGTCACCCGCGTCGGCGAGCAGGCCGGGGGCCGCGGACCGAACGCCCAGCTCTACGCCGTACGGCCCGGCAGCGCACACGTGGTGGGCGTCGACGTGGGCCCGGAGCGGGTGGTGGCCGCCTGCGCCGACATCACCGGTGCGGTCATCGGGCGCGTCGAGCAGTCCACCCAGGACACCGACGACCCGGTCGGTGTGGTGCACAACGCGGTTGTGCGGGTGGCCGGCAGCGCCGGAGCGCAGCTGTCGAGCGTACGCCGGATCGTGCTCGGCACCCCGGGCCTGGTCGACCCGGGCACCGGCGACATCACCTTCGCGTACAACCTGCCTCGCTGGCATCGAGGTCTGCTCGCCGCGCTTCGCGACGACCTGGACACCCCGGTGGTCTTCGAGAACGACGTCAACCTGGCCGCGGTGGCCGAGGCGCAGTCCGGCGCGGCCCAGGGCCTGGCGGACTTCGTCCTGGTCTGGGTCGGTGCCGGTGTCGGTCTGGCGATCATGTTGGGTGGGCGGCTGCACCACGGCAGCAGCGGTGCCGCCGGTGAGATCGGCTACCTGCCGGTGCCCGGTGCTCCCATCCCGCGCGACGTGTCCCGCCGGGCGAAGCCGGCCTTCCAGCAGTTGGCCGGCGCCGACGCGATCCGCGGCCTGGCCCGGAAACACGGCTACCCGGACACTGCCGCCGCCGACGCGGTCCGGGCCGCGATCGCCGACGGCACCTCGGGTGGGCCGATGCTCGACGAGGTGGCCCGTCGGCTCGCCCTCGGCGTGGCCAGCACCTGTGTGGTGCTGGACCCGCCGCTCGTGGTGCTCGCCGGAGAGGTGGGGCAGGCCGGCGGGGCGGCCCTGGCCGAACGGGTGCAGCACGAGGTCGCCGCGATCACCCTGGTACGGCCCCGGGTGGTGCCGACCGGGCTGATCGAGGAGCCGATCGTGCACGGTGCCCTGCGCACGGCCCTGGACGCCGTCCGCGACGAGGTCTTCGGCTCCACCATCGCCTGACCGGGCGGGGGTCAGATCAGGTCGCGGCGGCGGAAGATGGCGAAGGCCGAGGCGCTGAGGCCGGCGGTGAGCAGCAGCAGCACCGCCAGCGCCGGCTGCCAGGTCAGGGTGTAGCTGCCGTCGCAGAAGCTGTCAACGACGGTCCGGCAGGCGTTGCTGTCCCAGAATCTGACCTCGCCGGCCAGCCACGCGCCGACGTAGCTGGCGAGCATGAGCTGGTCGGGTCGGGCCACCTCGAGGATCTGCAGCACGATCCGCCCACCCAGCTCCCACACCACCAGGTAGGCGGCCACCGCGCCGAGCGCCGCCGCCGTGTGCCGTCCCATCGTCGCGATGGCGAAGCCGGTCGCCGCCGCGAGCAGCACAAGCGTCAACCCGCGCCCCCAGATCGCCCCCAGATCGGCCCAGAACGTTGCGTTGGTCGGCCCGGGATAGCCGGCCACCTGCGCGATGACCCAGAAGGTGACGAGATAGGCGAGTGAGGCGAGCACCGACACCGTCAGCACCGCCCCGAGCAGCGTGCCGAGCTTGGCGCCGAGCACGGTGAGCCGGCGCGGTCGCCACAGCAGCAGGTTGACCACTCCGCCGGAGTTCAGGTCGGCGCCGATGTACGAGGCACCGACCAGGAACCCGAAGAGCACCAGGTACGCCACCAGGAAGTAGAGCAGCGGCTCGGCCTGCCGGGTGAAGGTGAACACCCCGGCCAGGTAGTCGGCGGCCACCGGCAACCGGTCCCGCAGCGCCGGGTCCAGTTCGGAGCAGTCCTCCGGCAGGTAGAAACCCTCGTCGCCGCGGAACGGCTCGCCCCGATCCCGGGCCAGGCACCGCTCGTGCTCCAGCTCCAGGCCGCGCAGGTTGGCGGCGGCCTGCCGCTGCGCCTCGGCCAGCTCGACAGCGGAGGGCTGGTGCGACCCGGCCAGCGTGGTCGCCGCGGTCACCCCGAACGCCAGCATCAGCAGCACGATCATCAGCTGTACGAAGCGGCGGGCGCCGAGCCGCTCCACCTCGGCACGGATCAGGTTCACGCGTCCACTCCCCGCATCCCGAGGTCGATCTCCTGGTCGGCGGCCGGACCGCCCGTCGGTGTCGAACCGTCCACCTGCCGGGGCACACCCGGATGTGCCGGTGCGCCGGTCAGCTCCAGGAAGACGCTCTCCAGATCCGGCCGCAGCGGCGTCAGCTCGCGTACCCAGACCCCCTGCTCGCCCAGCGTCCGGCTCACCTCGGTCGGGTCCGGCACCCCGCTGACCACCAGGTGGTCGGCGTGGCCGGTGACGGTCAGCCCGGCGGCGAGCAGCAGCTCCTCGGCCCGGGCCAGGTCGTCGACGCGGACCAGGTGCTCGTTGTGGTCGAAGCCGGCGAGCACCTCGGTGACCGGGCCGGCCGTCACCCGCCGACCCCCCGAGATGATCGTCACGTGGTCGCAGATCAGCTGGATCTCGGCCAGGATGTGGCTGGACACCAGCACCGTGACGCCGTTGGCCGCCAGGGCCCGGACGAGGTCGCGCATCTCCCGGATGCCCGCCGGGTCGAGCCCGTTCGCGGGCTCGTCGAGTATCAGCAGCTCGGGTCGCTTGAGCAGCGCCGACGCCACCGCCAGCCGCTGCTTCATGCCCAGCGAGTAGCCCTTCACCCGCTCGTCACCCCGGTCGGCCAGGCCGACCTGCTCCAGCACCTCGTCCACCCGGCTGACCGGTACGCCGCCGGCGAGGGCGAGCAGCCGCAGCGTCCGGTACCCGGTGAAGTTGCCGTAGAACTGCGGGCTCTCCACGATCGCACCGACCCGGCCGGCGACCTGGGGCAACTGCTCGGGCGCGGTGGCACCGAGCACCCGCATCCGCCCGTCGTCGGCGCGTACCAGCCCGAGCAGCGCGCGCAGGGTGGTCGTCTTTCCCGATCCGTTGGGCCCGAGGAAGCCGTGCACCTGGCCGGCCTCGACCAGCAGGTCGAACCCGTCGACCGCGACCCGTCGCCCCCGACGCAGGCTGTGGAAGGTCTTGCGGAGACCTTCGATCTCGATGACCCCACTGGTCATTGGCGGCCCTCCGGGTGGGGTGAGCAACGACACGGCGCCTCACCCTATGGCGACGACGCCGGCCCGTGGGGGCACCACGGGCGTGCGTGGTTGGATGGGCTGGTGACTGGTGACCTGATCCCTGGCGCCGCCGGCGCCGCACCCGCCCCCTCGCCCGTGGACGCGGATCTGGTGGTCAGCCTCGACGGCGTCGCCGTACGCCGGTCCGGCACCGCCCTGCTGCACGACGTCGACTGGCGGGTGGAGCTGGACGAACGCTGGGTGGTGCTCGGGCCGAACGGCGCCGGCAAGACCACCCTGCTCAACATCGCCGCCGGACGACTGCATCCGACCACCGGTACCGCGCACGTGCTGGGCGAGCGGATCGGTCGCACCGACCTCACGGAGCTGCGTACCCGGATCGGGCTGTCCACCGCCGCGCTGGCCGAGCGGGTGCCGGCCGACGAGCGGGTCGTCGACGTGGTGCTGACCGCCGCCTGGTCGGTGGTCGGCCGGTGGCGGGAGGACTACGACCCGGCCGACGAGGCCCGGGCCCGGGCGTTGCTTGACCAACTGGGCGTCAGCGCGCTGGCCGACCGGGCGTACGGCACCCTGTCGGAGGGGGAGCGCAAGCGGACGCAGATCGCCCGGGCGCTGATGACCGACCCGGAGCTGCTGCTGCTCGACGAACCGGCGGCCGGGCTGGACCTGGGTGGCCGGGAGGATCTGGTCGCTCGCCTCGCCGACCTGGCGCAGGATCCGGACGCTCCGGCACTGGTGCTGGTCACCCACCACGTCGAGGAGATTCCCCCCGGCTTCACCCACGCGCTGCTGCTGCGCGACGGGGCCGTGATGGCGCAGGGCATGCTGGCCGACACCCTCACCGCCGACAACCTCACCAAGACCTTCGGGCTGCCGCTGCTCGTCGAGCGCCACGGCGACCGTTACACCGCCCGCGCCGCCTGAGGCGACGCCCCGCGACATCCGGGAGGTGTCCGTGCCGCAGACCCGTGTCGTGGTGGTGGGCAGCGCCAACATGGACCTGGTCGCCACCGCCGAGGCGTTGCCCCGCCCGGGGGAGACCAGGCTCGGCACCGACTTCGTCACCGTGCCCGGCGGCAAAGGGGCCAACCAGGCCATCGCCGCCGCGAGAGCCGGTGCGGCCAGCGTCTTTCTCGGCGCGATCGGCTCGGACGCCTTCGGCGTGACCCTGCGGGCGCGGATCACCGCCGCCGGGGTCGACACCGGCCAGCTGCGCACCACCTACGGCGCGTCCGGGGTGGCCCTGGTCATGGTCAATGCCCAGGGTGAGAACGCGATCCTGGTGACCCCGGGGGCGAACTCGTCGCTCATCGAGCTGACCGAGACCGAACTCGCCGCCGTACGCGACGCCGACGTCCTGGTCGCGCAGCTGGAGATCCCGGTGGAGACGGTGACCGAGGCGGCGGTGGCGGCCCGCGCCGCCGGAACCCGGGTGGTGCTCAACGCGGCGCCGGCCGTGCCACTGCCGCCGGAGCTGCTCGCCGCCGTGGACCTGCTGGTCGTCAACGAGAACGAGGCGCAGGCGTACACCGGGCGGGGACGGGAGGAACCGCGGGCGCTGCTCGACCTGGTGCCCCGGGCGGTGCTGACCCTCGGCGCCCAGGGTGCCTGGTACGGCGACCGGGACGGCGCTGCGGTACACGTGCCGGCGGTGCCGGTGGACACGATCGACTCGACGGCCGCCGGTGACGCCTTCACCGGTGCGCTCGCCGTGGCCTGGGGCGAGGGACGCGACCTGGTGGACGCGGTGCGCTGGGCCTCGGCCGCCGGTGCCGCCTGCGTACGGCGGCTCGGCGCCAGCGTCTCACTGCCGCACCGGGTCGAGATCGACCAGCTGTACGTGCCCACGCCCTGACCGGGTCAGCGCCGCTCGGTCAGGCTCGGCCGCCCGGGCCGGCGCGACTGCGCCGGGTCGACGCTGGTACGGAACGCGCGACGGTACGCCGACGGTGAGGTCCGCATCGCCCGGGTGAAGTGGTGACGGTAGGTCACCGGGGCGTCGAAGCCGACGGCCGTCGCGATGTGCCCGACCGGCGCGTCGGTGGTTTCCAGCAGCGCCAGGCTGGCCCGGATCCGTTGCTCGACCAGCCACCGGATGGGGCTGGTGCCGGTGGCTCTCGCGAAATGCCGCAGGTAGGTGCGGGTCGACATGTGGGCCTGCCGGGCCAGCCGGGCCACCGTGAGCGGCTCCGCCAGGTGGGCCAGGGCCCAGTCGATGCTGCCGGCGATCCGGTCGTCGTCCGGTTCCACGGCGACCGGTGCCTCGACGAACTGCGCCTGTCCGCCGTCGCGGTGCGGCGGGATCACCAGCCGTCGGGCCACCGCGTTGGCCACGACCGAGCCGTGGTCGCGTCGTACCACGTGCACGCACAGGTCGAGGCCGGCGGCGCTGCCGGCACTGGTGAGGATGTCCCCGTCGTCGAGGTAGAGCACGTCGGGGTCGACCGTGACCCTCGGGTACCGGCGGGCCAGCAGGTCCGCGTACCGCCAGTGGGTGGCGGCCCGTCGACCGTCGAGCAGGCCGGCACCGGCCAGCGCGAAGGCGCCCGAACAGATGGACAGCAGCCGCGCGCCGGCCCGGTGCGCCCGGCGCAGGGCCGCGACGAGCTCCGGCGACGGTGTCCCGTGCACGTCGGGTACGCCGGCGACGACGACGGTCGCGGCGGCGGCCAGCACGTCGAGGCCGTACGGGCTGTGCAGGTTGGCACCGCCGAGCAGCGGTACGGGACCCGGTCGCTCGGCACACAGTCGCAGGTCGTACCAGGGCACGTCGAGTTCCGGCCGGGGCAGCCCGAAGACCTCCGTGACGATCCCGGTCTCGAAACCCGACATCCCGGGGTACGCGAGCACAGCAACACTGCGGTCGACCGGCGTCATGGCCGGATGTTAGCGGAGGACGGCGTGACCGCCACTCGCCCGGCGGTCGGCACCGGTCGACGATCGATCACATGACCCGAACCTTCGCCGTACCGGCCGCCGATCCGTCCACCGCCGCCGCCCACTTCCTCGCCCGGCTGCGCTTCGAGACCGACGTGGCCGACGTGCACCACGACCTGACCGCGGAGCTGCCCGGCCTGGTCGTGGTCGACTCGCGCGGCGACGCGGCCTGGGCGCAGGGCCACCTGCCCGGCGCCGTGCACCTGCCCACCGACCTGATCGCCGAGCGGGCCGCCGAGGCGGTGCCGCCCGACGCGTACGTGGTCACCTACTGCTGGGGCCCCGGCTGCGACGGCGCCACCCGGGCGGCGCTGGAGTTCGCCCGGCTCGGCTACCGGGTCAAGGAGATGCGCGGTGGCTACGAGTACTGGGTGCGGGAGGGCCTGCCCGTGGCGACCGCCACCGGGCTCACCCACCGGCCGGTGGACGACCTGACCGCCCCGCGGACCACGGCCGCCTGCGACTGCTGACCGCCGGCCGGTCGGACGGACTCCCGACCCGCCGAGGGGAGCGCGGGCCGGGGGGGCAGACCGTCTCCGCTCGCGACTGCGGGGCTCGCAAACCCGGCTCACTCCTCGCGCTCAGCCGGCGTCGTCGTTGAGCTTCTCGCCCCGCCGGCGCAGCATCGACAGGCCGGGGATGCCCGCCACCGCGAGCTTGAGGTCCCGGGTGACGTCGAGCAGGTCGTGCAGGTCCGGGCCGACCCGGTCCAGGGTGGCCAGGATCGGCAGGACGTCGGCGGTCAGGTGCTGCCGCAGCTTCGGCAACTCGTCGACCAGCCGGACCGCCGCGGTCACCTCCTCGTGGCTGAGCTGCTCGACGAAGTGGGTGGCCATCGGGGCCGCGCGGCGCAGCGCCGGCTCGTACGCCTTCAGCAGTTCGGCGGCGGTGGCGGCGGCCTCCGCCGCCGTACCCACGGTCTCGGCGGCCCGCCCGGCCACCGAACCTGCCGACTCCACCACCACGGCCGCCGCCGCGGCGACCTCGGTGGCGTTGTCCACGGCGGCGGTGGCGGCGGCGCTGATCACCGCGACCTCACGGACCGCCACCTCGGCGTCGGTGACCATCTGGTCGGTCCGGTCCAGGGTCCGCTCGACCCGGTCCACCACGCCGTTGATCCGGGCCAGCAGCGCCTCCACCTCGTCGAGTACCGCGAACGCGCGGGCCGGGATGGCGGCGAAGGACGCGGCCTGGTCGAGGGCGGAACGGGTGAGACCGAGAACCGCGGTCGGCCGGGGAAGGGGGAGTGCCATGCGTTCAAGTGTGCGTCGGACGGGCCAGGACCGCCCGACGACGGGGTCAACCTCCGCTCTGCTGCTCGACGGCGCGTTGCACCGCCCGGTAGATCTGGCCGAACCGCAGCGCGTCCGGCGTGCGCAGCACCATGACCTCCTGCCGCCGGTACTGCACCCACAGTTCCAGCACCCGGTTACCGCGCTCGTACGAGCGGTCCAACCAACCGAGCGGTATCTCCAGGAACGGGACGAACGCGAGCGGCACGATGACGCACGCGGCGAGCACGATCAGCGCCGGCAGCCACTCGCCGCGGTCCTGGGCGGACCAGGCCAGTGACAGCACACAGATCAGCCCCACCAGCGGCGGCAGGGACAGCAGCAGAACCAGCACGCTCCGGCCGAGAACCCGACCGCGCACGGCGAGGGTGGTGCGCCCCTTCGCGTGCCAGACGTA
The DNA here is from genome assembly GCF_036689795.1 of Micromonospora palythoicola. NCBI lineage: Bacteria > Bacillati > Actinomycetota > Actinomycetes > Micromonosporales > Micromonosporaceae > Micromonospora > Micromonospora palythoicola. The sequence continues at coordinate 45,261 of NZ_JBAGKI010000037.1, forward strand.
GGTGACCTCGGCGATCGGGATGACATGTCCACCGGCCCGGATCGTCTCGGAGGTCACCTGCACCGCGTCGTCCCGGTAATAGAGGGCCATCACTAAGCCTAAGCACCACCGGGCAACCTTTCGTAGTCGGGTGGGTGCTCAGCGTCGATGAGGTGGTATCGGTCGACCGACCTCCATGGCCCGTTGCACGGCCCGGTAGATCTGCCCGAAGCGCAGCGCGTCCGGGGTGCGCAGCAGTTGCACCGGGCGGCCTCGCCAGCGGATCCAGACCTCCCGCTGCCGGCTGCCCCGGGCGTAGGAACGGTCGAGGTGTTCGAAGAGGAAGTCGGCGACCGGCCCGACCGCCAGCCCGACCAGCACGGACGCCCCGACGATGGCGATCGTGACGGTTGCCGACCGGTCCAGCCGGATGGCCAGCGCGACTCCGGCGGCGGCGGCCACCAGCGGGGCGACGAGTGCGGCGCCGATGGCGCCCCGACCGGCCAGCACCCGCCAGGAGCGGGTGCCGTGGTGGTGCCAGATCTCGCTGATCTCGGCCAGTGGGTAGACCCGGCCCTCGACGGTGACCGCGGTTGAGGTGACCCGGACCGCCCGGTCGTCGTAGTAGGTGACCACGGCGCGCCGCTCACCCGGCCCGTGCGCCCGGCCGGGGTGTGGCGACGGCGTCGCGGCACGACCAGTGCGGGGCTCAGGGTGACGAGGGTTCATCGTGCGACTCCCGACCGACGGGGCTGGCACCAGACTACTTACCCCAACGAGCCGGGTCGTAAGGTTGGCACGCGACTTCGACGAGGAAGTGAGGCTCAGCGTGGGCGAGTTCGTGCGGCTGGAGACCCGGGACGGCATCGGCACCATCCGGCTGGAGCGGCCGCCGATGAACGCCCTCAACACCCAGGTGCAGGAGGAGTTGCGCGCCGCCGCGACCGCGGCCACCGCCGACCACGACGTCCGCGCGGTCATCGTGTACGGCGGCGAGAAGGTCTTCGCCGCCGGTGCGGACATCAAGGAGATGGCGGACATGTCCTACGTGGACATGGCCGCGCGGGCCGCCGACCTGTCGAGCGCGCTCGGCGCGATCGCCCGGATCCCCAAGCCCGTCGTCGCCGCGATCACCGGCTACGCCCTCGGCGGCGGCTGCGAACTGGCGCTGGCCTGCGACTGGCGGGTGGTCGCCGAGGACGCCAAGCTCGGCCAGCCCGAGATCAAACTGGGCATCATCCCCGGCGCGGGGGGCACCCAGCGGCTGGCTCGGCTGGTCGGGCCGGCCCGGGCCAAGGATCTGATCATGTCGGGGCGGATGGTGGACGCGCCGGAGGCGCTGCGGATCGGCCTGGCCGACCGGATCGCCCCGGCGGCCGAGGTGTACGACACCGCGGTGGCGATGGTGCGGCCGTACCTCACCGGTCCGGTGCAGGCGCTGCGGGCGGCCAAGCTGGCCGTCGACGGTGGTCTGGACATGGATCTGCACTCGGGCCTGGCCTGGGAGAGCCAGCTCTTCGCGGCGCTGTTCGCCACCGACGACCGACGCGAGGGGATGGCGGCCTTCGTGGCGAAGCGGAAGCCGGACTTCACCGGACGCTGAGCGTGCCGAGAATGGTTCACATTCTCCCTACCGGCCAGTAGCGTGTGACTCCGGTCAGGCGACGAGAAGGAGTGGGAATGACGGAGCGGATCGAAGGCCACGGCGGGGAGCTCGCTCTCGCGGCGCTGCGCGCGTACGGGGTGCGGGAGATGTTCACCCTCTCCGGCGGACACGTGTTCCCGCTCTACGATGCCGCGCACAAGACCGACTTCCCGATCTACGACGTGCGGCACGAGCAGTCCGCCGTCTTCGCCGCCGAGGCGGTGGCGAAGCTCCAGCGCCGGCCCGGGCTGGCCGTACTCACCGCCGGCCCTGGCGTGACCAACGGCATCTCCGGCCTGACCAGCGCCTTCTTCAACGCCTCGCCGGTGCTCGTGCTGGGCGGCCGGGCGCCGCAGTTCCGCTGGGGCTCCGGCAGCCTGCAGGAGATGGATCACCTCCCGCTGGTCGCCCCGGTCACCAAGCACGCCGAGACGGTGTTCAGCGCCGACGACATCCCGCGGGCGGTGGCCGCCGCGCTGACCACCGCACTCACCCCGCACCGGGGGCCGGTGTTCCTCGACTTCCCGCTGGAGGCGGTCTTCTCGGTCGGCGACGCCGAGCTGCCGGCCGGCCCTCAGCTCAGCCCGCTCGAAGCCGACCCCGACGAGGTGGCCCGCGCCGCCGCGCTGATCGCCGGCGCGGCCCGTCCGGTGATCATCGCCGGCTCGGACGTCTGGACCGGTGAGGCGGTCGACGAGTTGCGGGCGGCGGCCGAGGCGCTCACCGTGCCGGTGTTCACCAACGGCATGGGCCGCGGCGCCCTGCCACCGGAGCACCCGCTGGCCTTCGCCAAGGCCCGGCGGGTGGCCCTGTCCAACGCCGACGTGGTCGTGGTGATCGGCACCCCGTTGGACTTCCGGCTCTCCTTCGGCGACTTCGGCGAGGCCCAGGTGGTGCACATCGTCGACGCGCCCAGCCAGCGCGCCGGTCACGTCCAACCCGCCGCCGCCCCCGCCGGTGACCTGCGCGGCATCCTCGCCGCCCTGGCCGAGCACGCCGGCGACCGGGTCGACCACGACGACTGGGTCGCGCAGCTGCGGACCGCCGAGGACGCGGCGAAGGCCCGCGACGCCGAGGAGATGGCGGCCGAGACCGACCCGATCCGCCCGGCCCGGATCTACGGCGAGCTGCGCAAGGTGCTCGCCCGCGACGCGGTCACCATCGGCGACGGCGGCGACTTCGTCTCGTACGCGGGGCGGTACCTGGAGCCGGCCCAGCCCGGCACCTGGCTCGACCCCGGCCCGTACGGCTGCCTCGGCACCGGCATGGGGTACGCGATGGGTGCCCGGGTCACCCACCCGGACCGGCAGGTCTGCGTGCTGATGGGCGACGGCGCCGCCGGTTTCTCGCTGATGGACGTGGAGTCCCTGGCCCGGCAAAAGTTGCCGGTGGTAATCGTGGTCGGCAACAACGGCATCTGGGGTCTGGAGAAGCACCCGATGCGGGCCATGTACGGCTACGACGTGGCCGCCGACCTGCAACCGGAGCTGCGCTACGACCAGGTGGTCGGCGCGCTCGGCGGGGCGGGCGAAACGGTCGCCAAGGCCGCCGAACTCGGTCCGGCCCTGCAACGGGCCTTCGACGCCGGGGTGCCGTACCTGGTCAACGTGCTCACCGATCCGGCCGACGCGTACCCCCGCTCCTCGAACCTGGCCTGAAACCGCGGGATCCCGCCCCGGCGGCTACACCTCGGGGCGGGGTTCCTCGCGCGGTGGCTCACCCTCCCGCCGGCGCAGGTCGTCCTCGCGTTTGCGCAGGTCCTCCTCCCAACGGCGGAAGAGTTCCTGATCCTCCCGGCGGGAGCGCTCCTCGATGGAGCGGAGGAACTCCGGGTCGTCGTCCGGTGCGACCGGCCGACGACGCTCGGCCGGGCGTGCCCCCGACGCCCAGGACGTCGACCCGCCGGCGGGCCTGCGCTCCCGGCCGGCGACGAACCAGGCGATCGAGCCGACCAGCGGGAAGAACAGGATGATCAGCAGCCAGGCGATCCGGGGGAGGTGGCGGATGCCGTCCTCCTCGGCGGAGAGGCAGCTGATCAGGGCGCAGACGGCGAGGACGATCTGCACCAGGAAGAGGAGGATGTACAGCCGGGCCATGTAACCATCATTACCTACCGCGCACAGCGGTCACAGCCCGCGCAGCACCAGCAACGCTCCGAGGAGTGCGAATCCGGCGGCGACCAGTCCTACCAGGGCGAGAAGCCGACCGCCGGTACGGGGCACGCCGCTGCCGGTGGCCCGGTGCCGACACAGCGTGACGGTCGCTCCCCAGCCGAGGATCGCCAGCGCCGCCAGCGCGGCCCCGCCCGGGCCGCCGGTGAGCGCGAGCCGGACGGTCAGCAGCGTCACCACGGTCAGCGCCAGCAGGGTGCGCCGCCAGGCGAGCCGGGTGCGTTCGGGTTGCAGGCCCGGGTCGCGGACGGCGCTCATCCGCGTATCGCGCCGGCCAGCACCGCCACCACCAGGGACAGCGCACCGAGGCCGACGGTCAGCGCGAGGACGGCCGGGAAGCGGGACGCGGGCAGCTCCTCGCCGAGCCGGATGGCCCGCTCGGTGCGGGCCCAGTGGTCGACGGCCCGGATCGCGACCACCCCGCCGAGCAGCAGCAGCGCCACGGCGATCGCCTCGCGCAGGTGGACCAGGGACAGGGTCGGCAGGAACTGCGCGGCGGCCAGCCCGCCGGCGATCAGCGCCAGCCCGGTACGCAGCCAGGCCAGGAAGGTGCGCTCGTTGGCCAGCGAGAAGCGGTAGTCGGGGGTGGTTCCCACCGAACGCAACTCCTGCGGATCGAACCAGTTCCTGATCATCTGCCACACGAGGGTGATTATCCGATTCCCGGCGGGAATAGGTTGGGAGCATGACGGATCTTGACGCGAGCACGCTGCGGGCGGCGTACGACACGCAGTTGCGGCCGGGCCTGCCCGACCCGGTGCCCGACGGCGTGACGGTGGAGTCGGACGGTCCGGTGTTCCGGGTGCGCGGCCTGGACCAGCGGGGCCTGGTGACCTATCGCGACCTCGGTGGGTTGGCCGGCGCCGATCTCGACGAGCTGATCGCCCGGCAGGTGGCGGTGTTCCGCGAGCGGGGTGAGCCGGTCGAGTGGAAGCTGCACGGCCACGACGAGCCGGCCGACCTGCCGCGGCGGCTGCGCGCCGCCGGGTTCGTGCCGGAAGATCAGGAGACCGTCGTGGTCGGCCCGGTCGCCCCGCTGGCCTCCGCGCTGCCGGTGGTGCCCGAGGGCGTACGCCTGCGGGAGGTGACCGGGCGCGCGGAGCTGGACCGGATCGCGGAGCTGAAGTCGCAGGTGTGGGGGCGTGACCTGTCCGACCTGGCCGACGGGCTGGAACGGGAGATCGCCGCCGATCCGCAGTCGGTCACGGTCGTGGTGGCCGAGGCGGACGAGACGATGGTGAGCGCCGGGTGGGTGCGGTATCCGGTCGAGAGCACGTTCGCGACGCTCTGGGGCGGCTCGACGCTGCCGCGCTGGCGGCGTCAGGGCATCTACCGCGCGCTGGTCACCTACCGGGCCCGACTGGCCGGCGCGCGGGGCCGCACGTTGGTGCAGGTCGACGCGTCGGACGAGAGTCGTCCGGTGCTGGAGCGACTCGGGCTCGTCGCGGTCACCACCACCACGCCCTACGTCTACACTCCGTGATCATGAGCCAGCGGCTGACGGACGACGAGAAGATGACCCTGAAGACGGGTGCCTTCGGCGCGGTGCTCATGGTCTCGAACGCCGACCCGGGGGTGCTCGCGCTGTTCCGGGAGAGCTTCGCCGCCTCCGGGGCGATGGCCGGCGCCAGCGGGGTGGTGAAGGAGGCGTTGACCAGCGGGCCGCTGCCGAAACTGCCGCGTGACTCGGCGCTCGAGGTGGAGTCGGTGGTGCTGCCGGCGCTGCGTCGCGGGATCGAGATCCTGACCGAGAAGGTGCCGCAGGACGTGCCGGTCTACCGCGCGGTGGTGCTGGCGGCGGCCGATCGTACGGCCCGCGCCCATGATGGGATCAGCCCAGCCGAGGCCGAGGTCATCGAACGGATCAGGGGCGTGCTGGGCGCTGATGCTACTGACAGGTAACATGGCGCCGTGGGCAACCGCACAACAGCCCATGGTTGACCGGACGGCACCGCACGCGCGAGGCTGCGCCCAGATCTGGGGCGAAAAGATCACATAACCACAGCAGGAGGGTCGTCGAAGCGCGATGAACATCGTCGTACTCGTCAAGCAGGTGCCCGATTCGGGCGCGGACCGCAACCTGCGTACTGACGACAACACTGTCGACCGCGGTTCGGCGAACAACGTCATAAACGAGATGGACGAGTACGCCATCGAGGAGGCGTTGAAGATCAAGGAGACGCACGGCGGCGAGGTGACCATCCTGACCATGGGTCCGGACCGGGCGACCGAGTCGATCCGCAAGGCGCTGTCGATGGGCCCGGACAAGGCGGTGCACGTGGTGGACGACGCCCTGCACGGCTCCTGCGCCGTCGCCACCTCGAAGGTGCTCGCCGCCGCGCTGGGGCAGCTCAACGCCGACCTGGTGCTCTGCGGCTCGGAGTCGACCGACGGGCGGGTGCAGGTGATGCCGCACATGCTCGCCGAGCGGTTGGGGATCGCGGCGCTGACCGGTGCGCGCAAGCTCACCGTCGACGGGGCCACGCTCACCGTGGAGCGGCAGACCGAGGAGGGCTACGAGGTGGTCACCGCCTCGACCCCGGCCATCGTCTCCGTGTGGGACACCATCAACGAGCCCCGGTACCCGTCGTTCAAGGGCATCATGGCCGCCAAGAAGAAGCCGGTGCAGACGCTCGCCCTGGCCGACCTGGGCGTGGCCGCGAACGAGGTCGGCTTCGACGGGGCGACAAGCGCCGTGGTGGAGCACAGCAAGCGCCCGCCGCGTTCGGGTGGCGTCAAGGTCACCGACGAGGGCTCCGGCGGCACGCAGCTCGTCGAGTTCCTCGCCACCGAGAAGTTCGTGTGAGGGGTGTGGGACATGTCTGAGGTTCTCGTCGTCGTCGAAGCCACCGCGGAGTTCGGCGTCAAGAAGGTCACCCTGGAGATGCTCACCCTCGCCCGTGAGCTGGGCACCCCGTCGGCGGTGGTGCTCGGCGGCACCGGTGCCGCCGAGGCTCTCGCCGGCAAACTGGGCGAGTACGGCGCGGAGAAGATCTACGCGGCCGAGGGTGACGAGATCGACGGCTACCTGGTGGCGCCGAAGGCCACCGTGGTCGCCGAGCTGGTCAAGCGGGTGCAGCCGGCCGCCGTGCTGCTCGCCTCCTCGCAGGAGGGCAAGGAGATCGCCGCCCGGCTGGCGGTCAAGCTGGACAACGGCATCCTGACCGACGTGGTGGGCCTGGCCGCCGACGGCACCGCCACCCAGGTGGCCTTCGCCGGGTCGACCATCGTGAAGTCCAAGGTCACCCGAGGGCTGCCGCTGGTCACCGTCCGGCCGAACTCGGTGAACCCGACGCCGGCCGCGGCCGGCGCCGCGGTCGAGCAGCTCACCGTCGCGGTCACCGACAGCGACAAGCTGGCCAAGGTCGTCGACCGGGTGGCCGAGCAGAAGGGTTCCCGCCCCGAGCTGACCGAGGCCGGCGTGGTCGTCTCCGGTGGTCGCGGTGTCGGCAACGCGGACAACTTCAAGCTGGTCGAGGAGCTGGCCGACCTGCTCGGCGGTGCCGTCGGCGCCTCCCGGGCCGCGGTCGACTCCGGCTTCTACCCGCACCAGTTCCAGGTGGGCCAGACCGGCAAGACGGTCTCCCCGCAGCTCTACGTCGCGCTGGGCATCTCCGGTGCGATCCAGCACCGGGCCGGCATGCAGACCTCGAAGACGATCGTCGCGGTCAACAAGGACGGCGAGGCGCCGATCTTCGAACTGGCCGACTTCGGCGTGGTCGGTGACCTGTTCAAGATCGTGCCGCAGGCCGCTGAGGAGATCCGCAAGCGCAAGTGAGTCCTACTCCACACAGCCGCCGCCCCCCCGCCCGGGCGGGGGCGGGGGGGGCGGGGGCCCCAGGGGGGGGATAGGGGGGGCGGGGCGGGGTGACCGCCCGCCCCCCCCCCCCGCAGGG
>NZ_JBAGKI010000038.1:0-52682 GCF_036689795.1 Micromonospora palythoicola
GATGTAACGCCGGGCGGGCCGGGTGCATTCCGGGACCTCGCGGGGAGGCTGGCTGCCCTGGCGGTGTCCGGGGGATGTAACGCCCGACGGTGGGGGGTCATTCCGACCCGCCGGGGGCGGCGCTCGGGGGCTCGTGGTTACGCCATGTACAACCACCGGACCGGGCCCCCGATTCCGCCGGCCGGGTGGCCCCGGTCACCGCGGATTCGGACAATCGACGGCATCGTGCCGATCGCACCATCAAGGTGGCGGCGCGTCGGGAGCCGAGGTCCTGCAGGGTGCGAGCTGCGCGGACGACCGGTGCGGAGGTCAGGGGCGGGTCAGCAGTCGGGCGCTGGCGACGCCGAGCCAGGCGATTCCGGCATACACCGCGATCCGCTCGAACAGCCCACCCGGTGCGCCGGTGACCAGGCCGGCATGGTCGAGGGTGACGAGCGTGGCGCAGGTCAGGAAGGCGGCCACCACCAGCGCCGCGACGCCGCGTCCCAGCTTCCGCCAGCGGGCGGGCCGGGCGTCGGTGTCCGCGGGTGCGCCGATATCGCCTGCGGTGGTGGTGTTCGTGCTGTCGCCGGTCGGTTCGGCACCGGCGTCCGCACGCTGACCGGTGTGGCTGATCGCCCTGACCGTCGCGCTGTCTGCGTCGAGATCCCGGCCCAACCGCCAGGCGGTCACGGCCAGCGCGACGACGACGACCAGTCCTGCGAGGTCGTGGAGCCCGCCGTGCCAGGTTTGCTGCCCGCTGGCACCCGGTGGGTAGCCGAGGCCCGGGTCGATCGGAAACGCGGCGGCAGCCAGCAGGGCCAACCCGGCCAGGGCGACCGGTCGCCAGGTTGCTCCGCGCGGCGTCGCGTTGAGCGGTTTCGCCCGGTCCCGCAGCCCGAACGCGACGGCGACGATCAACAGGCCGGCGGCGACGAGCTTGACCGTGCCGAGCCAACCCCGGTCACCCAACGACAGGTGGCTGATCCAGTGTCGGGTGAGCTGATAACCGGGACGGGTCGCCCCGTCGGTCAGGTCCAGGCCGATCAGCAAGGCCGGCGCGAGGATGGCGGCGGTGGCGGCGCCACGGGTGATGGAGTCCTTCTTCGGCACCATGCGAACGATGTTCGCATGGTGCGAACGGTGTTCGCAAGATGGGTCCGGTGGTCTCGACTAGTCTGTGGGCCGTCCCGCCGGGGTCGGGGCGGCTACCGGAACGTGCGGAGGAAGCCGGATGATCGACAGTGGCGCGGGGGCCCCGGGCGGGCGGCGTCGTGCCGGCCGGTCGAAGCCCGCGCTGACCCGGCAGGCGATCGTCGCGGTGGCGCTCGACCTGGTCGACCGGGCCGGCGTGGACGCGGTGACCATGCGCAGCGTCGCCGACGCGCTCGGCACCGGGCCGGCCTCGATCTACCGGCACGTCAGCGGCAAGGACGAACTCCTCGAACTCGTGCTCGACCGGGTGTTGACGGAGGTCGTCGTGCCACCGCCCGACCCGGACGACTGGCGCGAGTCACTCGTCGCGCTGGCCCGCGAGGTGCGCCGGGTGCTGCTGGCGCACCACGACATCGCCGCGGTGGCCATGTCGGGTCCGCCGGTCGGCGACAGTTCGGCCCGCATCGCCGAAGCGCTGCTGGCGATCCTTCGTCCGGCCGGTTTTCCGGACGACGTCTGTGCGTGGACGATCGACCGGCTCTCGCTGTACGTGACCGCGGACGCCCTCGACACCGCGCGGCAGCGCGTCGCGGGTCAGGGCGGCCCGGAGGCCGTACGACGGCGCTGGGCACAGGTCGCGCAGTACTACCACGACCTGCCCGCCGACCGATTCCCGCACACCGTCGCGCTGCGCGACGCACTGTTCGCCGCCGGACCGGTGGACCGTTTCACCCTCGGTCTGGAACTGATCCTGGACGGACTGGCGGCTCGTCGCGGCGGCTGACCGACGGCTGCTCGGCCTGGTCGGCGCCGGGTGACGGGCTACGCGGGGCGGGCACCGGCGTCGCCGGCCAGGACAGTTCGGCGGACCGGTGGTACGCGATGCCCGCGGTGGCCCAGCGGGGGCCGTGCCCCGCGAGTCGCCGCCGGAACGAGTCCCAGTCGTGCGTCGAGCGGGGGGACCAGCCCAGCTCGGCGATGGCGGGCAGCCGGGGGAACAGCATGTACTCGATCTCGGCGAGGGTGGTCACCGACTCGGTCCACAGCGGCGCCTCGACACCGATCACCGCCTCGGCCGGTACGTCCGTCAGGTGGGTGGCCGGATCCCAGTCGTACGCCCGGCGTACGTCGATCAGCCCGGCCCAGTCGTGCCCGATCGGGGTGTCCGGGGCGTACTTCATGTCGAGGTAGGCGTGGTTGCCGGGGGAGAGGAGCAGCCGAGCGCCCCGGCGTACCGCCTCGGCGGTCACCGGATCCTCGCCGGTCGTGCCCCACCATTGCAGGATCCGCCCGTCGCGGTGGGGGGCCGGGGCGATCTGGTGCCAGCCGATGACGTCCCGGCCCAGGCCGGCAACGATGCGTTGCGTCCGGTCGACGAAGCCGGCGTACACCTCGGCGGGCACCTTGAACGCCTCGTCGCCGCCGATGTGCAGCCACCGGCCGGGGGTGAGGGCGGCGATCTCGCCGAGCACGTCGGCGACGAAGTCGTAGGTGCGCTCGCTGGCCGGATCGACGTAGCTGAAGCCGACCTCGGTGCCGGTGTACGGCGGCGGCGCGACCCGGTCGGGGGCCAGCTCGCCGTACGCGGTCAACGCGGCGTTCGTGTGACCGGGCAGGTCGACCTCGGGAATCACGGTGATGTGCCGCTCGGCGGCGTACCCGACGATCCGTTGGTAGTCGGCCCGGCTGTAGTGACCGCCGGGGGCGTCACCGACCGCACCGGCACCGCCGACGGTGGCCAGCCGGGGCCAGGAGTCGATCGCGATCCGCCAGCCCTGGTCGTCGGTGAGGTGCAGGTGCAGCCGGTTGAGTTTGTACCGGGCCAGGTGGTCGATCACCCGCAGCACGTCGGTGACGCCGAAGAAGTGCCGGGCCACGTCGAGCATCGCGCCCCGGTGCGGATAGCGGGGACGGTCGAGGATCGACCCGCCGGGCAGCACCCAGCGTTCGGTGACCGGGGTGGCGCTCTCGACGGCGGCCGGCAGCAGCTGCCGCAGGGTCTGCACCCCGTGGGCGAGACCGGCGGCGGTGCCGGCGACGATGCGTACGCCGTCGGTGCCGATGTCGAGCCGGTAGCCCTCCGCACCCAGGGTCGTTTCGTCGGTCAGGACGAGGGCGATGCCGCCGGCCGGGACGGGCGCGGTGGTGTCGGTCACCGGCAGCGGGTATCCGGTGGCCGGACGCAGCAGCGCGGCGAGCTGCCGGGCGACGGCCACGGCGGCCGGGTCGGCGCTGACCCTGATCACCGCGTCGACGGCGAGCAGGTAGTCGGCCGCGGCGTCCGGCTCGACCCGTTCGGGCGCGGGCACCACGTCGCCGAGCCGGTTCGGTGCCGGCGGCCCGAGCAGCGTCGCGGCCTCGCGCTCCGCCACCCGGGCCAGCTCCTCGGCGGTGCGCCCGGCAGCCTGAGCCGCGTCGTCGGCACCCGCGGCGGTCTCGGCCGCCGCGTTCACCGGCCCGGCGGTCCGCGCCTCGGCGTTCGTCCGCACGGCGGTCTCGGCCCCGGCGTTCGCCCGGGCGGCGGTCTCGGGCCCGGCGTTCGCCCGGGCGGCGATCCCGCCACCTGCGCCGCTCCGGTCCGCTGCGGCGGTCTCCCGCTGCGGTGCGGGCGCCGCCTCGGTGGGGGCGGTGACGTCGGCGGGCCGGGTCGGGTCTAGTGGTTCCGGTGCGGTGCTGGACGGGGTGGACACGAGAACTCCCGAGGGGGTGTATTCGCGGCGGTTGTGGCAATGGTGCGAGGTGGTAACAGAGCGTGCCGTCTAGCGTACGGGGAGGCCGGCAATTGCGTGAATGTGCGCGTGGAACCGTTCCCAAAAACTGTCACGAACGCGAACAGTCGTGATTGCTGTGCCTATTGTCACCGAATGCTCCCGGGCCGCGCGTCGTTCGCTTAGCCTTCGCCCACCGATCGGCACGACTCCCCGGATTACCAGCCAGTGGATTCGGGGTATCAGAAAACTGAACCTTCGTTAAGTGTCAATCCGGGCGCGTGGGAGGCTCTGGTGGCAGCGCAAGAGACGGTCGAGCACAAGTACGTCTACGACTTCGCCGAAGGCAACAAGGATCTCAAGGACCTCCTCGGCGGCAAGGGAGCGAACCTGGCCGAGATGACGAATCTCGGCCTGCCGGTGCCGCCCGGCTTCACCATCACCACCGAGGCGTGCAAGGCGTACCTCGGCACGGGTAGCGAACCGGCCGGACTCGCCGACCAGATCACCGCGCACCTGACGGCGCTGGAGCGCGAGATGGGCCGGCGGCTGGGCGACCCGGACGACCCGCTGCTGGTCTCGGTGCGCTCCGGGGCGAAGTTCTCGATGCCCGGGATGATGGAGACCGTGCTCAACGTCGGTCTCAACGACCGCAGCGTCGAGGGGTTGGCCCGGCAGGCCGGCGGCTCGACCGACCAGCCCGCCTCCGGCGGCTCGACCGACCAGCCCGCCTCCGGCGGCGCGGACCGGTTCGCCTGGGACTCCTACCGGCGGCTGATCCAGATGTTCGGCAAGACCGTCTGCGACGTGCCGGGCGAGGAGTTCGAGCACGCGCTCGACGAGGCCAAGCGTGCCAAGGGCACCGACCTGGACCTGGACCTGGACGCGGACGACCTGCGCGGGCTGGTCGACGCGTACAAGAAGATCTTCACCAAGCACACCGGGCGGGAGTTCCCGCAGGAGCCGCGCGAGCAGCTGGACCTGGCGGTCCGCGCGGTGTTCGACTCGTGGAACGCCGAGCGGGCGGTGGTCTACCGCCGGCAGGAGCGCATCCCGGCGGACCTCGGCACCGCCGTCAACGTGGTGGCCATGGTCTTCGGCAACCTCGGTCCCGACTCCGGCACCGGCGTCGCCTTCACCCGCGACCCGGCCAGCGGCGCCCAGGGCATCTACGGCGACTACCTGGCCAACGCGCAGGGCGAGGACGTCGTCGCCGGCATCCGCAACACCGTGCCGTTGCAGGAACTGGAGCGGATCGACAAGGACTCCTACGACGAGCTGCTCGACTACATGGCCCGGCTGGAGCGGCACTACCGCGACCTGTGCGACATCGAGTTCACCGTCGAGCGCGGCAAGCTGTGGATGCTCCAGACCCGGGTCGGCAAGCGCACCGCCGCCGCCGCGTTCGTCATCGCCGGCCAACTGGTCGACGAGGGCCTGATCGACCTCGACGAGGCCCTGCACCGGGTCAACGGCGGTCAACTGGCCCAGTTGATGTTCCCGCGCTTCCAGCTCGACCACGATTTCCAGCCGGTCGCCACCGGGATCGGCGCGTCGCCGGGCGCGGCGGTCGGCAAGGTGGTCTTCACCTCGGCCCGCGCGGTCGAGCTGGCCGCCGAGGGCGAGGCCGTCATCCTGGTCCGCCGGGAGACCAACCCGGACGACCTGAACGGCATGATCGCCGCCCGGGGCATCCTCACCTCGCGGGGTGGCAAGACCAGCCACGCCGCCGTGGTGGCCCGGGGGATGGGCAAGACCTGCGTCTCGGGCGCGGACGAACTGGACATCGACGTGCCGAAGCGGCGGTTCGTCGTGGCCGGGCACACGGTCACCGAGGGCGACGTCGTCTCCATCGACGGCACCACCGGCACGGTGTACCTGGGTGAGGTGCCGGTCAGCCCGTCGGAGGTGGTGCGCTACTTCGAGGGCGAACTCGACCCGGCGAGCACGGACGACGCCCTGGTCAAGGCGGTGCACCGGATCATGTCGCACGCCGACACCAGCCGGCGGCTGGCGGTGCGTACCAACGCCGACACCGCCGTCGACGCGGCCCGGGCCCGGCGCTTCGGCGCCGAGGGCATCGGGCTGTGCCGCACCGAGCACATGTTCCTCGGCGACCGCCGCGAGCTGGTGGAACGACTGATCCTGGCCCGCGACCCGGCCGAGCGGGAGGAGGCGCTCGCCGCGTTGCTGCCGTTGCAGCGGGCCGACTTCGTGGAGATCCTCCGGGAGATGAACGGCCTGCCGGTCACCGTCCGGCTGATCGACCCGCCGCTGCACGAGTTCCTGCCGCCGCTGGAGCAGCTCGCCGTCAACGTGGCGGTCGCCCAGGAACGCGGCGAGGATGTCGCCAAGGAGGAGGCGCTGCTCGCGGCGGTACGCCGGATGCACGAGGAGAACCCGATGCTCGGGCTGCGCGGCGTACGCCTGGGCCTGGTCATCCCCGGACTGTTCGCGATGCAGGTCCGGGCGATCACCGAGGCGGCCGTGGAGTGCACCCGCCAGGGCGTCCCCGCCTGCCCGGAGATCATGGTCCCGCTGGTCGGCGCGGTGCAGGAACTGGAGACGGTACGCGCCGAGGCCGAGCGGATCATCGCCGAGGTGGTCGGTGGCAGTGACGTCGACGTGCTGATCGGCACGATGATCGAGGTCCCCCGGGCGGCGTTGACCGCCGGGCAGATCGCCGAGGCGGCCGAGTTCTTCTCCTTCGGCACCAACGACCTGACCCAGATGGGTTGGGGTTTCTCCCGCGACGACGTGGAGGGAGCGTTCTTCTGGCGCTACCTGGAGCTGGGCATCTTCGGCATCTCACCGTTCGAGTCCATCGACGCCGACGGCATCGGCCGGCTGGTCCGCATCGCCGCCGAGGAGGGGCGGGCGGCCCGCCCGGGGCTCAAGCTCGGGGTCTGCGGCGAGCACGGCGGTGATCCCGACTCGGTGCACTTCTTCCACTCCGTCGGATTGGACTACGTCTCCTGCTCGCCGTTCCGGGTGCCGGTGGCGCGGCTGGAGGCCGGCCGCGCCGCGATCGTCACCACCGGCTCCGACAGCCGCTGACCACACGGCTCGCCCCACCCCGGGCCGAGCCACCCCCCGCCGCGCCCGGTCGGGAGGCAGCAACATCGGGGATGTTGCTGTGTCGAGCCGCTCCGAGGCGACAACATCCCCGATGTTGTCGCCCGGCCTGGGACGTCGCGCACTCCGCGACGCCCCAGGCGGGGTCGTGCGGCGCGTGGGCGCATGACGGGGCGGTGCGCCAGCGGCACCGAGCGGTCAGATCGGGGGGCGGCGCCAGGTGATGGACTGCGCGCGGCGGGGGCGCTGGTTCGGCAGCGTGGCCATCGGGGTGCGCACCGCCAGCGGGGCGTGCGGATCCGCCTGGTGGGGCAGCAGCGTCGGCTGGCGACAGGCGGCCAGGGCCGGACCGGTACGCCGGACCACCGCACGCGCCTCCTCGCGTAGCGCCGCCAGATCCGCCCCCGGCGCGGTGACCAGGGTCAGCAGGGCGTCCCGCCCGGCCGGGTAGGTGACCACGCAACCGGCCGCGGTGTGCACCACGGACTCGTGGAACTCGCCCTGCCGCACGGTGGCGGCCATCCGGTGCCCGAGGCCGAAGCTGGCCGCGGCCAGCGCCGCCAGGTGAGTGGCGTCGGTCGTGGGCAGGTCGCTGGAGATGAGCAGGCCGTCCGTGCCGGCGAGCACCGTGCCGGAGACCTCGGGACGGCGTCGGCGCAGCCCGCGCAGCTCGGTGCCCATCATCGTTTCCGCGTTCACGATCGTGTCTCTCCCACCGGTCGTGTCTCGCCGCAACAGGTGACGTTCCGCAGTGGCGACGCTACCCGTGGACGTCGATGAGTGCGATCCCGTCACCGTTGGCAATCGGACGACAACTCTCGTCTGATCGGAGGATGTGGACCCGCCGGGGGCAGGTCGTCGGCGCGCCGAACCGAGTCCCCGGGCGTAACCTGACTTCGCCCGTGGACCGTCGTTTCGCGAAGGGGTGGCCGGATGGGATCCCGTACCGAGTTGTCAGAGGCTGTCGGTGTCGCGGTGGCGGTGTCCGGATGACCGCCGTCTGGGAGAGCCTGACCGTCGATGCCCGTGATCCGGGTCGGCTGGCCCGCTGGTGGGCCGAGGCGCTCGGGTACCAGGTGGTCGAGGAGCGGCCGGACGAGGTGGAGATCCGGCAGAGCGCGGATCGGCTGCCGGGCATCGTCTTCGTACCGGTGACCGGTGCCAAGGCCGGCAAGAACCGGCTGCACCTCGACCTGCGGCCGACCGACCGGGAGGCCGAGGTGGAGCGGCTCGTCGACATGGGCGCCCGGCACGTCGACATCGGTCAGGACGGCGACGACTGGACGGTGCTGGCCGACCCGGAGGGCAACGAGTTCTGCGTGCTGCGGCAGCGTGGGGATTGACTGCCGCGTCCGGTGAGCCGGACGCGGCGCGTCGGGTCGCGGAGCCGGTCAAGGATCCGGAGCACGGCCGGTCCCCGTACGAACGGGATCGGGCCCGGGTGCTGCACTCGGCGGCGTTCCGCCGGTTGGCCGCGAAGACCCAGGTGCACACGGCCGGCACCGACGACTTCCTGCGTACCCGGCTGACCCACTCGCTGGAGGTGGCCCAGATCGCCCGGGAGATGGGCGCCCGGCTGGGCTGTGATCCGGACGTGGTGGACACCGCCGGGCTGGCCCACGACCTCGGGCACCCGCCGTTCGGGCACAACGGCGAGGGCGCGCTCGACGAGCTGGCCGCAGACTGCGGCGGGTTCGAGGGCAACGCCCAGACGCTGCGGGTGCTGACCCGGTTGGAGGCGAAGGTGTACGCCCCGGACGGCACGTCCGCCGGGCTGAACCTGACCCGTGCCGCGCTGGACGCGGTGAGCAAGTACCCGTGGACCCGCCGACCCGGCCGGCGCAAGTTCGGGGTGTACGCCGACGACCTGCCCGCCTTCGCCTGGCTGCGGCAGGGTGCCCCGGCCGGTGAGCGGCGGTGCCTGGAGGCGCAGGTGATGGACTGGGCCGACGACGTGGCGTACTCGGTGCACGACGTCGAGGACGGCATTCACGGCGGTTACCTCACGCTGGAGCCGTTGCTCGCCGACCCGGACGAGCGGGCCGCGCTCTGCGGAGACGTCGCCGCCGTCTACTCGACCGAGTCGCCCGACTACCTCGCGGAGACGCTGACCGGGCTGCTCACCGACCCGGTGCTCGCCCCGTTGGCCGGCTACGACGGCAGCCACCGGGCCCAGGCCGCGCTCAAGGCCACCACAAGTGTGCTGACCGGTCGGTTCGTGGCGACCGCCGTCGCCGCCACCACCGAACGCTTCGGCCCGGGACCACACCGGCGGTACGCGGCCGACCTGGTCGTACCCGGGCCGTTGCGGGCCCGGTGCGCGCTGCTCAAGGGCATCGCCCTGCGCTACGTGATGCGTCGGCCCGGTGCCCAGGGCCGCTACCGGCGGCAGCGGGAGATCATCGCCGAGCTGGTGGCGACCCTGACCGCGCGGGCACCGGAAGCGCTCGACCCGGTCTTCGCTCCGCTGTGGCGGGCGGCGGCCGACGACGAAGGTCGCCGGCGGGTGGTGATCGACCAGGTGGCCTCATTGACCGATCCGGCCGCCCTGGCCTGGCACGACCGTCTGATCAGAAGCTGACATCGCGGCCCGGGGCTGACCGGCACGCCGTGAGTGAGGTTAGCCTAACCGAATGACGGATCGCTCGAAGAAGGTCACCTCCGCCCGCGTACTGCGTACCTGGCGGCCCACTCCGCACGTGGTCCGGCTGGTGCTCGGCGGGGAGGAACTGGCCGACCTGCCGGTCGGCGAGTACACCGACCACTACATCAAGATCGTCTTTCCGGTGGCCGGGGTCGACCACCCACGCCCGATCGACCTCGCCGCCATCCGTCGCGACCTGCCGCGCGAGCAGTGGCCCCGGCTGCGCGCGTACACGGTCCGCGCCTGGGACGCGGCGGCCGGGGAGATGACCGTCGACGTGGTGCACCACGGCGACGAGGGGCTGGCCGGCCCGTGGGCGGCGGCGTTGCGCCCCGGCGACGAGGTGCTGTTCGTCGGCCCGGGCGGGGCGTACGCGCCGAGCCCGGCGGCGGACTGGCACCTGCTGGTCGGCGACGAGAGCGCCCTGCCGGCGATCGCCGCCGCCCTGGCCCGGCTGCCCGTCGGCGCGCCCGCGCACGTGTTCGTCGAGGTCGACGGCCCGGCCGACGAGCAGTCGCTGCCCAGCCCCGGCGCGGTGCGGCTGACCTGGCTGCACCGGGGCGTACGCCCGGTGGGTGCGGCGTTGGTGGCCGCGGTGCGCGAGCTGGAGTTCCCGCCCGGCACGGTGCACGCCTTCGTGCACGGTGAAGCGTCCTTCGTCCGCCAGTTGCGTCGGTTGCTGCGGGTGGAACGGTCGGTGCCGCGGGAGTGGCTGTCCATCTCCGGCTACTGGCGCGAGGGCCTGGACGACGAGGGCTGGCGGGCCACCAAGGCCGACTGGAACCGCCAGGTCGAGGCGGACGAACAACCCCGTCTTCCCGTGCCGCTCGGTTGACCTTGCGGTCGACAACCGGCAAGGTGGCACCCCAACGCGCCCTCTGAACGGCCGAAAGCCGGCTCCGAGGGGGCGATTAGCCGGAATGTCGGAGCACGACGGCAGGGGAACGGGAGGATGGTCAGGGGTGACCATGAGCGAGCAGATAGACGAGAAGACCGCCGAACCGGGCGGTAAGGGCGGCGCGATCGACCCGATCGTGCTCGGCCTGGGCGTCGGCGGGGTGCTCGCCGTGGTGCTGTGGGGGGCGCTGGCCCGTGACTCGCTGGCGAGCGTCGGCGAATCGGGTCTGGCCTGGGTGATCGACACGTTCGGTTGGTTCTTCGTGGTGGCGGCCAACGCCTTCCTGGTGCTGGCGGTGGTGCTGGCGTTGTCCCGGTTCGGCCGGATCCGGCTCGGCCGGGACGACGACGAGCCGGAGTTCAGCACGCTGGCCTGGATCGCCATGATGTTCAGCGCCGGCATGGGCATCGGCCTGGTCTTCTTCGCCGTGGCCGAGCCCATCCAGCACTACGCCACACCGCCACCGGCGACCGGCGTCGCGCCGCAGACCGGGCAGGCGGCGTCGGCGGCCATGCAGTTCACTCTCTTCCACTGGACCCTGCACCCGTGGGCGATCTACGCGGTGGTGGCGCTGGCCCTGGCGTACTCGACCTTCCGTCGGGGCCGGCAGAACCGGATCTCGGCGGCGTTCCGGCCGCTCATCGGCGACCGCGCCGACGGTGCCGTCGGCCAGGTCATCGACCTGCTGGCCGTCTTCGCCACCGTCTTCGGCTCCGCCACCAGCCTCGGGCTCGGCGCCCTCCAGGTCGCCGCCGGCCTGGACCTGGTCGCCGGAGTGCCGGACAGCACCGCGGTGGAACTCGTGGTGATCGGGGCACTGACGCTGGCCTTCGTCATCTCCGCCTTCACCGGACTGCACCGGGGCATCAAGTGGCTGTCCACCACGAACGTGGTGCTGGCCGTGGCGCTGATGCTCTTCGTCTTCGTGGTCGGGCCGACCATCTACACCCTCGAGGTGCTGCCCGCCTCGATCGGCGACTACCTCAGCAACCTCGTCTTCATGTCCACCCGGACCGGGGCGTTCTCCGACCCGGCCTGGCTGGGCGGCTGGACCATCTTCTACTGGGCGTGGTGGATCTCCTGGGCGCCGTTCGTCGGCACCTTCATCGCCCGCATCTCCCGGGGCCGAAGCGTGCGGCACTTCCTGATCGGGGTGCTCCTGGTGCCCAGCGGCGCCAGCGCCGTCTGGTTCGCGATCATGGGTGGCAGCGCGCTGCGCGTGCAGGCCACCGGGGTACGTGACCTGGTCGCGGACGCCTCCGCCAGCAGCGAGCAGGCGCTGTTCGGTCTGCTCGACGCGCTGCCGCTGGCGGCGCTGACCAGCGTGCTGGCCATGGTGCTCATCGCGCTGTACTTCGTCACCAGCGCCGACTCCGCCTCGCTGGTGCTCGGTTCGCTGACCTCCCGGGGTGCGCTGCGCCCGCACCGGGTGGTCGTGGTCAGCTGGGGAATCCTGATCGGTGCGGTCGCCGCCGTGCTGCTGCTCGTCGGCGGACTCGACGCGCTGCAACAGGCCACCATCATGGTGGCGTTGCCGTTCGTGGTGGTGATGCTCGGGCTGGCCGTGGCCCTGGTCAAGGACATGGCCCGCGACCCACTGCTGGCCGCCCCGGCGCGTACCCGCCCGCACGGCCTGGCCGACGCGGTACGCGCCGCCCGGTCGTACGAGGAGGAGGACCCGCCGCCGGTACGCCGCTACCTGCGTCGCCGCCCTCGCTGACCGTCCCTACCCGCCCGCCGCGCCGTCCCGCCTCCGTGGCGGAACGGCGCGGCGGCGGTGTTCGCGCCCCGCGTCGATGGTGTCGGCAAGGGTGCTTCCGCTGTCGGAGACGTCACCAAGGGGCCCTTCCGCGCGCCCCGGGCGGGCAGGGCAGGATGTAGGTCGAGGAGGTGGCGGCATGGCGGGGCGGATCCGGGACGAGGACATCGCGCTGGTCCGCGAGCGTACGTCCATCGCCGAGATCATCTCCGACACCGTGACGCTCAAGTCGGCCGGCGGCGGCAACCTCAAGGGGCTCTGCCCGTTCCACGACGAGAAGAGTCCCTCCTTCAACGTCTCGCCCGCCCGCAACGTCTGGTACTGCTTCGGCTGCGGCGCCGGTGGCGACGCCATCAAGTTCCTGATGGACGCCGAGCACCTCAGCTTCGTCGAGGCGGTGGAGCGGCTCGCCGCCCGCGCCGGCCTGCAGTTGCGGTACGTGGAGGACGACCGTTCCGCACCCCGACCGAACCGCCCGCAGCAGGGGCAGCGGCAGCGGTTGGTCGCCGCGCACGCCGCCGCCGTCGAGTTCTACAGCGCGCAGCTGGCGACCGCCGGCGCGCGTCCCGCCCGGGAGTTCCTGGCCGAGCGCGGCTTCGACCGGGCCGCCGCGCAGCGGTACGGCTGCGGCTTCGCCCCCGAGGGATGGGACCTGCTCACCAGGCACCTGCGTCAGCGTGGCTTCAGCCACGACGAACTGGTCACCGCCGGGCTGTCCCGCCCGGCCCGCTCGGGCAGCCTGATCGACCGGTTCCGCCGCCGGCTGCTCTGGCCGATCCGGGACCTGACCGGCGACGTGATCGGCTTCGGTGCGCGCAAACTCTTCGCCGACGACGACGGCCCGAAGTACCTGAACACCCCCGAGACACCGATCTACAAGAAATCCCACGTGCTCTACGGCATCGACCAGGCCAAACGGGAGATCGCCAAGCAGGGGCGGGTGGTGGTGGTCGAGGGCTACACCGACGTGATGGCCTGCCACCTGGCCGGCGTACCGACCGCCGTGGCGACCTGCGGCACTGCCTTCGGCGCCGACCACATCGGCGTGCTGCGCCGGCTGCTGCTGGACACCGACGCCGTCGCAGGCGAGATCATCTTCACCTTCGACGGGGACGCGGCCGGGCAGAAGGCCGCGCTGCGCGCCTTCGACGACGACCAGCGTTTCGTCGGGCGTACCTTCATCGCGGTCAGCCCCGACAACATGGACCCGTGCGAGCTGCGACTGGCAAAGGGCGACCTGGCCGTACGCGACCTGGTCGCCCGCCGCGAGCCGCTCGTCGACTTCGCGCTGCGGCACGTGATCAGCCGGTACGACCTGGACACCGTCGACGGTCGGGTCGAGGCGATGCGGCGGGCCGCGCCCCTGGTGGCGAAGCTCAAGGACCGGGAGAAGCGCCCGGAGTACGTCCGCAAGCTCGCCGGTGACCTCGGCATGGAGATCGAGCCGGTGCAGCGGGCGGTGCTGACCGCCGCCTCGGGACGACCGGCGGACGGTCCGCCCGCCCGGCCCGCCCGGGTCGAGCCCAGCGTGGACAGCCCACAGTCGATGGTGGAGCGGGAGGCGTTGAAGCTGGCCCTCCAGGAGCCGGTGCTGGCCGGGCCGATGTTCGACGCGGTCGAGGCCGCCGACTACCGGCACCCGGTGCACGTGGCCGTCCGGGCGGCGGTCGCCGCGGCCGGCGGGGTCGCCTCGGCCGCTGGCGGTGCGGTGTGGATCGAAGCGGTACGCGACGCCTGCGACGATCTCGCCGCCCAGGCCCTGGTCGGTGAGCTGGCCGTGGAACCGCTGCGGATCGACGGCGAGCCGGACCCCCGCTACGTCTCGATCACGATGGCCCGGCTGCAGTGGGGATCGGTCACCGCACGGATCCGGGAGCTGAAGTCCCGGATCCAGCGGATCAATCCGGTGAACAACAAGGACGAGTACTTCGCCGCCTTCGGTGAGCTGCTCTCGCTGGAGCAGCACGCCCGTGCCCTGCGCGAGCAGGCGGCGGGAGGGTTGTAGGGATGCCACTGTTCCGCCGCCGGCCGAAACTGCCACCGGCCGACCGGCCACCGTTGGAGCGCGACGAGCGGGTGCTGGCCTGGGCCGCCGCCGGCAACGGCGAGGGCGACGGGGTGGTGGTCGCCACCAACCTCGGGCTCTGGCTGCCCGGCCGGGGGCACCGGATCGGCTGGCACGACGTCGTCAAGGCCGTCTGGTCGGGCCGGGAGCTGACCGTCACCCCGGGCGAGCGGGTCGCCGAGCGGGACGGCTACCTGGTGGTCGCCGAGCTGCCGGCCGAGCGGTACCTGCTGCTCGATCCGGGTGACCTGCCGCACCAGGTACGCACCCGGGTCACCCGCTCGGTCGCGTACACCCAGCACCACGCCCTGCCCGGCGGATCCGGCCGCGTCGTCGGTCGTCGGGTGCCCGGCAGCGACGGCCTGACCTGGATGGTCCACTACGACCCCGGCACCCCCGCCGACGCCGCCGACGTCCTCGCCGAGACCGACCGCCTGGTCGCCGCCGCCCGCACCGCCACCACCCCCGCCGACCTCTGAGGTCGTTAATCCGGTGGGAAGTGTCGGACCGGGTGTCTAGGGTCCGGGGGTGACCACGGGGCGACCACTCATTCAGGCACAGGGGCTGGTGAAGCGGTTCGGCGACTTCACCGCCGTCGACGGCATCGACGTGGAGGTCCGCGCCGGTGAGGCGTTCGGCTTCCTGGGGCCCAACGGCGCCGGCAAGTCGTCCACCATGCGGATGGTCGGCTGCACCTCGCCGCCCAGCGGCGGCAAACTGCGCATCCTGGGCATGGATCCGGTGCGCGACGGGCCGGCCATCCGCGCTCGGCTCGGCGTCTGTCCGCAGCTGGACAACCTCGACCCGGAGCTGACCGTCCGGGAGAACCTGACCACCTATGCCCGCTACTTCGGCATCCCACGCCGGGTGGCCCGGGCCCGGGCCGCCGAGCTGCTCGACTTCGTGCAGCTCGGCGACCGGGCGGACAGCAAGGTCGAGCCGCTCTCCGGCGGCATGAAGCGCCGGCTCACCATCGCCCGCGCGCTGGTCAACGAGCCGGACATCGTGCTGCTCGACGAGCCGACCACCGGTCTCGACCCGCAGGCCCGGCACCTGGTCTGGGAACGGTTGTTCCGGCTCAAGCAGCAGGGCGTCACGCTGGTGCTCACCACGCACTACATGGACGAGGCGGAGCAGCTCTGCGACCGGCTGGTGGTGATGGACGGCGGCCGGATCGTCGCCGAGGGGTCGCCGCGCGCGCTCATCGAGCGGCATGCCACCCGCGAGGTGGTCGAGTTGCGGTTCGCCGCCGACTCGCAGGAGACGTTCGCCGGCAAGTTGGACGCGCTGGGGGAGCGCGTCGAGGTGCTGCCCGACCGGATCCTGGTCTACGTGCCCGACGGTGACGCGGCGGTGGCCGAGGTCGCCGCGCTCGGTCTGCACCCGGCCAACGTGCTGGTCCGGCGCGGCAGCCTTGAGGACGTCTTCCTGCACCTCACCGGCCGCACCCTCGTCGACTGACATGCTGGAAGGGGCTGCCGTGACGGCACAACCGACCCGGGACCGACGCGCCCTGCCGCGGGTGCCGGCGCTGCGGGTGCTCGAATACCACCTGGTGGGTTACCGGCGCACCTGGCGCGCCGGCGCCTTCTCGTCCTTTCTGCTGCCCACGCTTACCGTGCTCGGGTTCGGGCTGGGCGTCGGTGCGTACATCGACCAGGGCGTCGGCGGCGTCTCCTACCTGGAGTGGATCGTCGGCGGGCTGCTCGCGTCGACGGCCCTGCAGGTGGCGATCGCCGAGTCGACGTGGCCGGTGTTCGGCAACCTCCAGTGGCAGAAGATCTACTTCGGGCAGCGTTCGTCGCCGCTGCGGGTAGGCGACATACTTGCCGGCCACCTGGCGTTCGTGCTGTTCCGGGTGCTGACCTCCGTCATCGCGTTCCTCCTGGTGACCGGCGTGCTGGGGGCCCTGCGGTCGCCGTGGGCGGTGCTGACGGTGCCGGTTGCGGCGCTGCTCGCGCTGGCCGTCGCCGCGCCGACCTTCGCGTACGCGGCATCGGTCGACTCGGACAGCTGGCTCGCCATGCTGTTCCGCTTCGCGGTGATCCCGATGACCCTGTTCGCCGGGGTGTTCTTCCCGGTCGAGTCGCTGCCGCTGGCGCTGCGCTGGCTGGCCTACGCCACGCCGCTCTGGCACGCCGTGGACCTGTGCCGGGCGGCGGTGCTCGGCGTCGCACCGTACTGGTCGGTCGCCGGCCACCTGGGTTACCTGGCCGTGTGGGCGGCCGGGGGATGGCTGCTCGCCCGCCGCGTCCTCGCCCGCCGGCTCGTCGTCTAGGAGAAGGTCATGGTCGCTCTGGTGCTGCCCCGGCTGGTCGACGTCTCGGCCGCCTCGCGCCGGTCCGCGTCGGTCACCGAGCGGAACGTCGCCGCCCTCAGGTCCGTCTACTGGTTGCTGCTCATCTCCGGTTTCGTCGAGCCGCTGCTCTACCTGCTGTCCATCGGCGTCGGGGTGGGTGCGCTGATCGGCGACCTGACGCTGCCCGGCGGTGCGGTCGTCACGTACGCGGCCTTCGTCGCCCCGGCCATGCTCGCCTCGTCGGCGATGACCGGCGCGCTGGCGGAGACCACCTTCAACTTCTTCGGCAAGATGAAGTACATGAAGCTGTACGACGGGGTGATCGCCACCCCGGTGCAGCCGTTCGAGATCGCCCTCGGCGAGCTGGCCTGGGCGATGCTGCGGGGCAGCGCGTACTCGGCCGCGTTCCTCGTGGTGATGGTGGTGATGGACCTGACCGTGCCCGTCCGCGCGCTCGCCGCGTTCCCGGCGGCGGTGCTCGTCGGTTTCGCCTTCGGCGCGCTCGGCATGGCGATCTCCACGTTCATGCGCAGCTGGCAGGATTTCGACCTGATGAGCTCGGCGCAGTTCATCCTGTTCCTGTTCTCCGGCACCTTCGTGCCCGCCGAGGCGTACCCGACGGTGCTGCGGTGGCTGGTCGAGGTGACTCCGCTCTACCGGGCGGTGCACCTGATCCGTGCGCTGACCGTCGACACCGGCGGCTGGAGCTGGACGCTCGACGTGCTCTACCTGCTCGTGGTGCTGGCAGCCGGCCTGCTGATCGCCGCCCGCCGGATGGGCCGCCTGCTCTACAAGTAGCTGACGCTCCTGCCGGCCCGCTGGGCGGTGCGCCCTGTGGGGCGGTGCGTGCTGTGGGCGGTGCGTGCTGTGGGCGGTGCGTGCTGTGGGGCGGTGCGTGCTGTGGGCGGTGCGTGCTGTCGGCGGTGCGTGCTGTGGGCGGTGCGCACTGTGGGGGCGGGGTGGCCCATGGGCGTGTGGCCTCGGGGGCGGTGCGGCTGGTGGGGAGCGGGGCCTGTGGGGGCGACGCGGGTAGCGGGAAGTGTGGCACTCCAGGCACCCTCCGGTCGGCGTGTCGGGCGCAAAAACCGCCACGCTTTCGGCACTGCACCCTGTGCAGTGCAGTGCAGTGCAGTGCAGGGCAGGGCAGGGCAGGGCGAGGCGGTGCGGCGGACCGTGCCTCAGCGGGGGCGGGCCCAGGTGAGGAAGCGGTCGGCCAGGAGGCCCGGTGGATATTGGCCGGTGAGGTCGCCGGCCGCGTCGTACATCATCGTGCCGAGATAGATCAGCAGGCCGGTCCGGTTCTCCCGGTACTCGCCGAGCAGCGCCAGCCGGGCCGGCGAACACGGCCAGGCTGCCCCGCATACCCGGCACCGCCACGAGGGGCGGGCGGCGATATGCGGCCGGTAGCGGGGCATCAGCGCTGCTCCGGCTCGCTGCCAGGGGACGACGGCTCATCCCGGGGCGGTGACCAGCGGCCCCCGTTGGCCCGCCACTCCTGCGCCCGAGTGAGCCACCCCGGTCGCCCCGGGCGGTTCAGCGGGAACACCTCGGTCGGTGCCGCCGTCCAACTCGGGCGGTCGGGGCCTTGCTGCGACGGTGTCGGGCGGCGCGGGTTGCGCTGCGACGGTATCGGGTGCGCTGGTTGGTCGGGGGCCGATGTGGGTCGCATGCCTGGTCCCGGCGCGCCCCAGTGGGGCGGCTGGCCGGAGTTGCCGGGTGTCGGGTTGGTCGAGGTGGCCCGGTCGGTCATGTCCTGCCACCAAGCCGGTGGCAGGAGTCGGGCATTCCGGGTGCGCTGGGGGAGCGGCGCGGGTGTCGCCGAGGGCCGGCATCGCCAGAACCTGATTCGCATGAAGCCTCCGTCGAGGTGGAGGGGCGCCGGCCGGATGTCGGGTGTGCCGGCGCCCCGGCCTGGTTCCGCCCGCCGTCCGTTCCCGTGAGCGGTTCCGCTGCGTGACAGTCTGGTGAGGACACGACTACGGTGGGAGGCTCGGCGCGGTGACGACCAGCGCGTCCACGGCCGGTCCCAGGCGGTACGAGGATGTACGGAGGGTGTCCGTGGAGCGCTCGTCCATGCTGGAGCACTTCGCCGAGGAACTGCGGCTGGCCCGGGCCGGCGCTGGCATGTCACAGGGCGCGCTGGCCGAGGCGCTCAGCTACTCGGCGGCGCTGGTAGCCAAGGTGGAGACCGGTGAGCGCCGGCCCAGCCTGGACTTCGCCCGTCGCAGCGACACCGTGTTCGGCGGGGACGGCCGGTTCGAGCGCATCCA
This sequence comes from Micromonospora palythoicola, assembly GCF_036689795.1. Classification (NCBI taxonomy): domain Bacteria; kingdom Bacillati; phylum Actinomycetota; class Actinomycetes; order Micromonosporales; family Micromonosporaceae; genus Micromonospora; species Micromonospora palythoicola. The sequence goes on from NZ_JBAGKI010000038.1 coordinate 18,853, forward strand.
GCGCCGAATCAGCCGCGAAACAGTGGTGCCATGGTTCCGCGACTGGGTTGGCGTAGAGCAGGAGGCGACGACGCTGCGCTCGTTCGAACCGCTCTGCGTGCCGGGACTGTTGCAGACCGAGGGGTACGTCCGGGCGCTGCTCGCCGGTGGCGGCTTGTTCGCTCCTGACGAGATCGAGCAGCAGGTGACAAACCGGCTGGACCGTCAAGCAGCGCTTACCCGTGACCGGCCACCGCTGTTCACGGTGGTAATCGACGAGCACGTGTTGCGCCGCCGGATCGGTGGGCCGGAGGTGATGCGCGAGCAACTACGGCATCTGGTGAAGGTCGGCTCGACGCTGCCCCGGGTCCGGATCCAGGTCGTGCCGCTCTCCGCTGGGGCATACGCCGGACTTGGCGGCCCGTTCGTGATCGCCACCCCGCCGCACGGGGAGGACGTCGTCTACCTTGAGGGCCAGCGCCACGGGCAGGTCGTCGACCGCACCGAGTACGTCCAGCGCATGATTGACGTTTGGGAGTCGATCCGGGGTGAGGCACTATCGCAGCAGCAGTCCCTTGACCTGATGGCGGAAGTGGCGGAGACATGGAGTTGACCAGCGCCCGTTGGCGCAAGAGCACCCGCAGTGGTCCTGACGGCGGCAACTGCGTGGAGGTGGCCGACAACCTGCCCGGTCTGGTGGCTGTGCGTGACTCCAAGGACCCGACCGGCCCGGTGCTGGCCTTCCTGCCCACCGCGTGGCGCACCTTCGTCGCCCACCTTCCCATACACCCGTAGTCCCACCCCCCGCCCCCACGTCCAGCCGTCCCGCCCCCGGCCCGGCGTCCCGCCCGGTTCCGGCGTCCCGCCCGGTTCCGGCGTCCCGCCATGTCCCGGCGTCCCGCCATGTCCCGGCGTCCCGCCAAGTCCTGGCCGGCGCCCTGTGGCGGCCGTCCTATCTGGTCAATCTTGGACAGTTTTCGTTAGCGCTTAACGGATTCTGTCCAAGATCTGGTGGTGTTGGGGCCGGCGGACGACCACGGTCGGTGGATGGTTCCTGATGATGCGGCCGGGGCGCTGGAGTGGTTGGCCTTCGAGCAGGCCGGTGTGGTCACGAGCGCGCAGGCCCGCAGCGTACTGAGCGACGGGACCGTGCGCGGGTTGGTGCGTTCCGGGCGGTGGCGGGCGATCAGTCGCGGGCTGCTGCTGACCGGCAACGGCCGGTTGGCCCGGGATCAGCAGTTGTGGGTGGCGGTCTTCGCCGCCGGAGCGGGTGCGGTCCTCGCGGGTGCCACGGCGGCCACCGAGGCGGGCGTACGCGGTCTGCGGCCCGAGCCGCTGCACGTGCTCGTGCCGGCGTCCCGTCGGGTCGGGCGGACCATCCTGCGTCAGTTGCCGATCGACATGACCGCCGTGGTGGTGCACCGGACATCGATCCTGCCTGCTGAGCATCTCCAGGTCGCCCGTCCGCCCCGGACGACCACCGCGCGAGCCCTGGTCGACGCGGCCAGTTGGGCACCCTCGTCACGGGTGGCGCAGGAGACGCTCGCCGCCGGCTGCCAGCAGCGGCGGGTGTTGCCGGAGGAACTGGCCGCCGTGCTGGACGTGCTGCCCCGCACGCCTCGACGGATGTTGATCCGGCAGACCATCGACGACATCGCCGGTGGCGCTCAGGCGCTGAGCGAGATCGACTTCGTCCGGCTCTGTCGTCGGGCCGGTCTGCCCCGACCCGATTTGCAACAGCGACGGACCGACGCGGCGGGCCGGACGCGCTGGTTGGACGCGTACTGGCGGGAGTGGGGTGTGCACGCGGAGATCGACGGCGCGCACCACATGGACGTACGCCAGTGGACGGCGGACATGCGACGGCAGAACGACGTCTGGACCGCCGGGGAGCGCATTCTCCGCTTCCCCGCGTGGCTGGTCCGAGCCCACCCGGAACAGGTCGCCGACACCGTCCGCCGCGCCCTCCTGGCCGCCGGCTGGCAACCCGGCGCCACAAACCGCTGAGATCTTGGAAAGTTCCCGTTAGGTCCTAACGGGAACTTTCCAAGATCTCGGGAGCGGGGAGCGGGGAGCGGGGAGCGGGGAGCGGGCTCCGCAGTGAGTGGTCAGCCGCCCTGGTAGTAGCGGGCGGCGCCGGGGTGCAGGGGGATGGGGTCGGTGGTGGCGGCGGACTCGCGGTCGAAGTTGCGGGCCTCGGGATGCGCCACGGCCAGGTCGGCCTGGTAGGTGAAGAGCAGGCGGGTCAGGTCGTACGCCAGGTCGTCGGGCATCTCCGCGCTGACCAGGATCACGTTGGCGACCGTGACGGTGGGGGTGCCCGAGGGAGTGTCGTAGGCGTCGCGGGGCAGCTCGGCGGTGGTGTAGACCGAGCCGTGCGTGGTGCTGAGCGGCTCGATCAGGTCGGCGACCGGCAGCAGCCGGAACCGGCCCGGTGCGCCGGTGAGCAGGTCGGCGATGCCCGGCGTGGGCAGTCCGCCGGAGAAGAACATCGCGTCGAGGGTGCCGCTGCGCATCCGGGCCACCGTCTCCGGCAACGACAGCCGGGCTCGGCGTACGTCCCGCTCCGGGTCGAGGCCGGCGGCGGTGAGCAGCCGACCGGCGATGACGTCGGTGCCGGACTTCGGCGAACCGGTGGAGACCCGTTTGCCGCGCAGTCCCGCGAGGTCGGCGATCTGCGCGTCGGCGCGGACGATGACGTGGGTGTAGTTGCTGTAGACCCGGGCCAGTGCCCGGACCGGTTGCGGGCGTCCGTCGAAGGCGCCACGGCCGGCGGTGGCGTCCGCCGCCGTGTCGGCGAGGCTGAAGGCGATCTCCATGTCGCCGTCGACCAGCCGGGTGATGTTCTCGACGGAGGCCCCGGTCGGTTCCGCCCGCGCCTCGTAGCCGGGCAGGTGGCGGCTGATCACATCGGCGTAGCCGCCGCCGAGCTGGTAGTAGACCCCGGTGGTGTTGCCGGTGGCGAGGAAGATGCGCCCGTCGTGCCACGGCCGAGCCTCCGGGGTGCGCTCCGCAGCGCAGGCGGTGGCGAGCGCGACCGCCAGCAGCACCGCCGCCAACCGCCGGCACCGACCACTGCCACGCAACCCGTGCCGCCGAGCCCGGGCCGTGTCGGTCCGCGTGGCGGGTCGGGCCGTGTCGGTCCGCACGGCGGGTCGGGCCGCGTGGGCGATCGTGGCGCGGTCGGGCGCCACCTGCGGTCCGTTCACGCCGGCACCCCGCCGGGGTGGTCCGCCCAGGTCCGGGCCGCCGGTTCGAGCGCCTCGGCGACCCGCTGGACCAGCGTCGCCGTCTCGTACCCGATCTGGCCCAGGTCGCACCCGGCGGCGGCGAGCACGCCGAGCAGGGCGCGGTCACCGACGGCCATCACCAGCAGCACGCCGCCGTCCATGTCCACGATCTGCTGTCGGACCCGGCCGGCGGACATCAGCCGGGCGGCGCCGACGGTCAGGCTGGCCAGGCCACTGATCACGGCGGCGAGCTGGTCCGCCTGGTCGGTCGAGAGGTGCGGCGAGGCCGCCAGCCGCAGCCCGTCCCCGGAGACGGCGAGGGCGTGCGACACGTCCGGTACCTGCTCGGCGAAGTTCGCCAGGAGCCAGTCGAGGCCGGGGCTGCCGTTGGGCATCATCTAGGGTCTCCCGTTCGTCTGCTGGTTGCGTCGCATCGCGTGGGCCACCCCGGCGGAGAGGGCGGACAGCCGGGCCCGTACCACCTCGGGGTCGAGCAGGTCCGGCGCGGCCTGCGGCGGTGGCATGTCGTGCAGTTCGGACTGAAGGCCGCCGCCGCGTACCCGCCGGGGCAGGCCGGCCGCGGTCGGTTCCTCGGGACGAGCGCCTCCGAGCCGCCGGGCCGGGGTGCCGTTGGCCGACGCGGGCGGACCGGCCGGCGCGACGCCGACGGGCTGAACCGGCGGCCGGTAGTGCGGTCGACCGGGCTGCTCGGGTGACCAGGCCGCCGCGCCGCCGCCCACCACCGGCAGCGTCATCGTCGGCGCCCGGTGCACGTCGAACCGGTCCGCGCCGACCTCGGCGGGAGCGCCCCGGTGCCGGAACCAGGCGCCGACGGCCGGGGCGGCCGGACGACCGACGTGGCTCGGGCGGCCGGTGAGCTGCTCCATCCTGGTCAGCAGCGACTCCGGCACGTCCACCTGGGCCACCGTCCCGGCACCGGCACTGTGCAGCCGCACCAGGATGCCGTGCCGGGCGGCCAGGTGGGCGACCACGTGCAGGCCCATGCTGCCGGCCGCCGCGCTGGACAACGCGGCCGGGGCGCGCAGCCGCTCGTTGATCTCGGCCAGCCGGTTCTCGCCGATGCCGATGCCCTGGTCGTGTACGCGCAGCGTCAGCCCGTCGACGGTGCGTCGACCGTCCACGTGCACGGGGGTGTGCGGCGGGGAGTACGAGGTGGCGTTCTCCAGCAGCTCGGCCAGCAGGTGCACCAGGTTGCCGACCGCCGAACCGTGCACCCCGGCGGTGGGCACGTCGATCTCGACCCGGGCGTACTCCTCGATCTCGGAGGCGGCGCCGCGCACGACGTCGGCCACCAGGTGCGGACCGTCCTGTGCGCGTCCGGGTTCGCCACCGGCCAGGACCAGCAGGTTCTCTCCGTTGCGCCGCATCCGGGCGGCGAGGTGGTCGAGGGCGAAGAGCCGGGCCAACGCGTCCGGATCGGTCTCCTCCTGCTCGAACTCGTCGAGCAGCCGCAGCTGTCGGGTGATCAGGGTACGGATCCGCCGGGCCAGCGCCTCGACCATCCGGGTCACGTCCATCCGCAGCTCGGCCTGGGCACCGGCGAGCCGCAGCGCGGCCCGGTTGACGGTGTCGAACGCCTCGGCCACCTGGGCGATCTCGTCGCGCCCGCGGCTGATTCCCGCGGTGAGCTGCGATGCGGTGCCCTCGGTCGGGGCGCTGTCACCGGCCGCGATGGCGGTGATCCGCTCGGGCAGCTCCCGGTGTGCCATGGTCAGCGCCGCCACCCGCAGCCGGCGCAACCGGCGGCTGGTCCGGACCGCCAGCAGAGCGGCGGCGGTCAGCGAGACCAGCGCCAGGCCGGTGGTGGCTCCACCGGTGACCAGCGCCCGTTGCCGGGCGGCCGTGGCCAGCTCGGCGGCACGCCGGTCCAACTCGTCGGAGAGTTCCCGGCCGAGCAGGTTGAACCGGCGGATGGCGCCGCTCTGGGCGACGTACCAGGCGTCGCCGTCGGCGGCCAGCGCGGCCGGCTCGGTGTCGGCGTTCAACGCGCTGTCGCGCATCCGCCGCGCGGTGGAGACGTCGCTGCCGGCGATCAAACGGGTGTACGCGTCGGCGGCACGTTCCCCGGCGATCCGGGAGAACTCGGCCTGCCGCTGCTCCTGCGCGCCGCGTAGCCGGCCCAGCCGGACGAGTTCGCCCTCGACCAGCTCACCTCGCACGAAGATGGCCCGGAGCAGGTCACGTTCCAGCGACGCCAGATGTTCCTGGGCCGCTACCGCCGCCACCTCGCGGGCGCGGTTGGCCAGCTCGGGGTCGCGTAGCTGGGCGGGCAGCGCGTCGGCGACGGCGAGCAGCGACTCCACGAGCGCCACGTAGCTCGCGTCGGCGTTGTCGGTGGTGAGCGCGGCGATCCGGGCCTCGTCGAGCTGGTCGAGGTGTTCGGTCACGCCGTCGAGGTCGCGGCCGAGGTCCGGCGCGGCGCGGCGGGCGTCGGAGCTGGCACTCTGGTAGCGCTCGCCGGCCTCGTCGACCCGGCGTCGCTGGGCGTCGACCAGTTGGCGGCCGGAGGTTCCGCCGCGCTGGCGCAGCGCCGCCGACTCGCCGAGTTCCCGTTCCAGCTCGTGCACGAGTGAGACGGTGGCGGTGGCGGTACCGGCCAGCACCCGGGCCCGTTCGGCGTCGGTGGAGGCGGCCAGGGCGTCACCGGTCTGGATGGCCCCCAGCACGAGCAGGCCGGCGGTGGCGATCAGGATCGGCGCGAGCAGTTGGGTACGCACCGACCAGAGCCGGCCGGTGTGGCCGGACGGACGGTTGTGCCGGCGTACGCGGGCCAGCGAGGACAGCGGCACGGGGGTCTCCCGAGGTAGGGGCGGCCGGGCCGGAGGGGAGGCGCCGGCCCGGCCGCCGTCGGTCAGCTCGCGCCCAGGTCCTGCAACGCCTTGGCCGCGCCCCGGTGCAGACCGACCGGGTCGGTCTTGCGGGCGGTGTCCAGGGCGATGCCCTTGGCAGCGGGATTGGCCTGGGCCAGCGCGTCCTTCTTCTCGAACACGGTCCGGGTGATGGCGCAGGCCACGTTGGCGTCGAGGTCCTTGCGGACGAGCAGCACGTTCGGGACCACGATGGTCGGGGTGTCCGCCGACGTGGCGTAGACGTCCCTGCCGATCGTGCCGGCCTGGTACGCGGGGTTCAGCTGGCTCATCTTGGGCAGCAACGGCGTGACGTCGATGAACTTCACCTCGTCGCCGGCGGTGGTGAACAGGTCGGTGACGCCGCCGGTGGGCAGGCCGCCGGACCAGAAGAAGCCGTCGACGGTGCCGTCCTTGACGCCCTCCACGGTCTTGGTGAGGTCGAGCCGCTGGGCCTGGACGTCCGTGGCCGGGTTCAGGCCGGCGGCCTCCAGCAACCGGTTCGCGATGACCTCGGTGCCGGACTTCGGGGAGCCGGTCGAGATCTTCTTGCCGCGCATGTCGGCCACCGAGTTGATTCCCGAGTCGGCGCGGACGACCACCTGGGTGTAGTTGTCGTAGATCCGCGCCAGCGCCTCGACCGGCTGCGGTGCGCTGAAGCTGTCCTTGCCCTCCACCGCGTTGACGGCGGTGTCGAACAGCGAGAAGGCCACGTCGTACTGGCCACCGACGAGCTGTTCGATGTTCTGGACCGATGCTCCGGTCTCGGCCGCGGTGCCGGTCAACCGGCCGCCGGTGCTGTCGGACAACTGCCCGGCCAGGGCGTTGCCGACCACGTAGTAGACGCCGGTGGCGTTACCGGTGGCGATGCCCACCCGGGTGTTCTCGGCCACCTCGCAGGTGACGGCGCTCGCGGCGTCGTCCGTGGCCGCGGCGCCCTGGCGGCCCCCGCAACCGGCGGCGCCGGCGGCGACGAGGGTGAGGGCTCCCACTCCCGCCACGAGCCGCGCGTTGATCCGTCCCACACTGTCTCCTTCCTGGGTCATGCCGGTGATCCGGCTCGCGTCCCACCGGAGGGGCCGGCGGATCCGCGACGTACGAACACACCCACCGTCATGACGCCGGCCAGCACGGCACCGATCGCGACGGGCACGGGTTGCAACCAGAGCAGCGTCAGGCCGGCGGCCGCGCCGACCACCCGTTCCGGCACGCCCGCCGGGCCGACGCCGGGCAGCCAGCCGCCGGCCGCGACGGCCAGCACCGCGACACCGAGGGCCGTCACGACGGTGGCGACGAGGATCTGCCGGGGCCCGCCGATGCCGAGCAGGCCGAGGCCGGTCGGGGTGACCACGAACGCCAGCGGGATCAGGTACGCCGGCAGCGCGTACCGCAGGGTGTGCCACATGGTCGGCACCAACCGCCCGCCGGTGACCGCGGCGGCGGCGACGGCGGCGAGCGCGGTGGGCGGCGACACCTCGGACAGCACCGCGAAGTAGAAGACGAACATGGCGGCCGCGGGCGCGCTGACCCCGAGGTCGAGCAGGGCCGGTCCGATGATCACCCAGCCGATCACGAACGACGCGGTCACCGGTACCGCCAGGCCGAGCAGGCTGAGCGCGACGGCGGCGAGCAGCGCGGTCAGCGCGAGTACCACGGCCGGCTCGGAGCTGATCGCGCTCGCGGCGCCGACCAGCAGCGCGGCGGCCTGCGGACCGAGACCGGTCTTGGTGGTGGTGGCGGTGATGACGCCGGCCGCCGCGCAGACGACGGTGACCGCGAGGACTCCGCGTACGCCGGTGGAGAGGGCGGCGACCAGCCGGGCCGGGGTGAGCCGGTGCGCCCGGTCCAGGAAGGACAGGGCGACCGCGAGGAGGGTGGCCAGCACCACGGCCCGGGTGGCCGAGAGCCCGGCGGCGAGCAGCCCGACGATGGCGAACAGGGAGGCGAAGTGGTACCCGGAACGGGCCAGCAGCCGCCAGGCGGAACCGGCCGCGAGGGTTGCCGGACGCACTCCGGAACGACGCGCGTCGATCTCCACGGAGAGCACGATGCCGAGGTAGTAGAGGATGGTCGGCACCATCGCCCAGCCGAGCACCTGGAGGTAGGACACGCCGAGGTACTCGGCGATGATGAAGGCCGCCGCGCCGAGCGTCGGCGGGGACAGGATGGCGCCCACGCCGGCGGCGGCGAGCATCCCGCCGGCCCGTTCCGCCGGGTACCCGGAGCGGCGCAGGATCGGCCAGGTGACCGCGCCGATGCTGACGGTGGTGGCCGCGCCGGAGCCGGAGACGGTGCCGAGCAGGAACCCGGAGGCCACCGCCGTACGACCGGCGGCGGTGCGCGAGCGCCGGAACGCCGCGGCGGAGAGGTGCACGAAGAACCGGCCGGCGCCGGAGAGGTCGAGCACCGCCCCGTAGATGGTGAACAGCACGATGTACGTGGCGGCCACGTCCAGTGGGGTGCCGTAGAAGCCGCTGTCGGAGTTGTAGAAGGCGTCGACCAGTTGCCCGAAGTCCAGCCCGGCGTGCGCCACCGCCCAGGTCTGCGGCAGCAGCCCGCCGTAGTAGCCGTAGCCGAGGAAGACCAGACAGACGGCGGGCAGGATCCAGCCGGTGGTGCGCCGGCAGCCCTCCAGCAGCAGGAGCAGCAGGACGGTGCCCATCGCCACGTCCAGACCGACCAGCAGCCCCTGCCGGTCGAGGAAGGCGTCGTAGCCGCCGCCACCGCCGGCCAGGGCGACCGGCAGCACCGGGTACAGGCAGCCGGCCAGCGCCGCGGCGGCCAGCACCCAGTCGACGCGGCTGGGCCCGGACCGGTCGGTCGAGGTCGCGTCGGGAGCCGACGCCGACGGCCGCCGGACCGCGAGCACCGCGCGCAGCCGGCGCGGCAGCCGGAGGTCGGCCGGGTAGGCGAGGAAGACCAGCGGGAGTACGCCGGCCAGGAAGAAGATCAGGTAGTACTTGCTGCCCTGCGCCAGCGGCCGGAACACCTGCCAGAGCGCGAGCAGGCCGATCGCCAGGGTGGCCGCGGTCAGGGCGAGGGCGACCGGCCCGGTCAACATCCGCCCCGGCTTCTCGTCCTCGAACCGGCCGGCGAGTTCGGTCGGATCGATCGGGGCCGGATCGGTCCGCGGGGCGGTCGCCTCCGCCTCCGCCACTCGGCTGTGCCCGCCGTGATGCTGAGGTCCGGAATCTTCGGTGAATCGGATAGCCGACACGAGGGGGGACGATACGCGAATTGACTCCGCGTTGGGGGACATTGTCGAGCATCGCTTCGCTGAGTGACTTCACATTCTTTCGTCTCACCGAAGTGGAAACAATTAAGAATAGTGTTCATGATCGGGCCGGACGTGCCGATGGGGGCGGTGCGGGGCCGCGAACGGAGCTATGGTGCTGTCCGGTTTGCCGCATTGAAAGCCGTCAAGTGAGGGTTCGGACAGGTCGAAAGATCTATCCAGATGATTACGCTCTGTGCATAGAACTACGGTCGGTGTCGACTCGAACCGCCTGGGTCGCGACGGGGTGGGAGGCGTCCGGGTGGTCGGTCGGCGTGCGTCCGGAGCGCCTCGCCGGGCTGTCGGGCGATCTTCGGCGGGTGCTGCCGAGACCATTTCCGCGGTGATCGCATTCGCCCCAGCTCCCGCCGGCGGGAAGCGAGTTCGATGCGTTTCCCGCGAGTGAGATCGCGGTTCCGGGCCGACCGTTCGACCCTCGCCCGGCGGCCTCGGGCTGGCCGAGGCGACCAGCCCGACGGTCGACCTGCCGCAGGTGCCGGGTTCGGGTGGGTTACTTCCCGTCGGTGGCTGGGCATGTGTCCTGGACGATCACCGCGAGCGGAGCAGAGGGGAGGGGCGATGGCCTCCGAGGAGTCTTCCCGTCCAGACCGGCGTGACCCGGGGTCCGGCCCCGTCCCCGAGGTGCGGCGCGACGAGTCTGGTGTCGAGCGCGCCCACGAGGCGGGTGCCGAGCGCGCCCACGAGTCGGGTGCCGAGCGCGCCCGTGAGGTGCGGCGCGACGAGTCGGAGGCGGACAGCGCCTCGCCGGAACGGCCGGAGCCGGACGCCGACCCGGACACGCCCGAACACCCGGGCCGGCTGTCGGGCGGCGAGTGGATGGCGGCGCTGCGCCGGACGGTGCGCGAGTTCCGCGACGACGGCCTGACCGACTGGGCCGCGGCGCTCACCTACTACGGCGTGCTCTCCATCTTCCCGGGCCTGCTGGTGCTTGTCTCGCTGCTGGGCCTGCTGGGCCCGTCGGCCACCCGGACGGTACGCGACACGGTCGCGGAGTCGGTACCCGAGCAGAACATCCGCCAGATCCTCGACGCCGCCATCGAGCAGGCCTCGCAGAACGGCGGGTTGGCCGGTGTGACCGCGATCGTGGGTCTGCTCGCCGCGTTCTGGTCGGCCTCCGGCTACGTCGCCGCCTTCATGCGCGCCTCCAACGCGATCTACGACGTGCCGGAGGGGCGGCCGATCTGGAAGACCCTGCCGATCCGGGTGGGGGTGACCGCGGTGATCGGCGTGATGCTGCTGGCCAGTGCGGTGATCGTGGTCTTCACCGGCCGCTTCGCCGAAGAGGCCGGCGCCGCCCTCGGGGTGGGGCGTACGGCCGTGACGGTATGGGACATCGCCAAGTGGCCGCTGCTGCTGGTCCTGGTCAGCCTGATGTTCGCCATCCTCTACTGGGCGTCGCCGAACGCCCGCCAGGGCGGCTTCCGCTGGGTGAGTCCCGGTGGACTGCTGGCGGTGCTGATCTGGCTGCTGGTCTCCGGCCTGTTCGCCTTCTACGTCGGCAACTTCGGCTCGTACAACAAGACCTACGGCGCGCTCGCCGGGGTGATCATCTTCCTGGTCTGGCTGTGGCTGAGCAACATCGCGATCCTGCTCGGCGCGGAACTCGATGCCGAGTTGGCCCGGGCGCGGGCGATCAGCGGCGGCCTCCGACCGGTCGATCGAGAGCCCTACGTCGAGTTGCGCGACGACCGCAAGCTGCGCTCGAAGGGTGGTGAATCGCCTTCCCAGTGACCTTTCGGGCGCATCCACACCTAACTAGCCGCTCTCTCACGCCGAAACTTTTGCTAGATCAGGCAAAAGTTGCCGTCAGAATGCCCTAAGGTCTGGACAGCGCAGGCCGAAGCCTCCTACTGTGTCGGGCACCACACATCGGCAGATCGTCGATGTGCACCCCGGTGGGAGAGGTGAGCCCGTGCCCAACGCCGACCCCCTGCACGTCCGGCTGTTGCGGTTGTTACGCGACGAGGGAGCACTGTCGCGGGCCGAACTCGCCGACCGGCTGGAGATGCCCCGGCCCCGACTGCTCGCCGAGTTGGAGCGGCTGGTCGCCCTCGGCTACGTGGCGGAGGCGGGCAAGGCGGCCTCCCGGGGCGGGCGGCGGTCGACGCTTGTCGAGTTGAGTCCGGAGCTGCGCTTCGCGGCCGTCGACCTGGGCGCCAGCTCGATCGACGTCGAGGTCGTCAACGGCCGACTGGAGCCGGTCGCGGCGTACGCGGAGGCGGCCGACATCCGCTCCGGCCCCAAGGCGACCCTCCAGCGCGTGAACGAGCTGCTGCACAAGGCCCGGGTGGACGGTGTCTACGAGCGACTCGACGCGGTCGGCATCGGCGTACCCGGCCCGGTCAGCTTCCGTGACGGTGTGCCGGTCTCGCCGCCGATCATGCCCGGCTGGGACCGCTTCCCCGTCCGCGAGCTGCTCACCCGCGAGCACGGCTGCCCGGCGGTGGTCGACAACGACGTGAACATCATGGCCATCGGCGAACGGCACGGCGGGGTGGCACACTCGGTCGACGACTTCCTCTTCGTCAAGATCGGCACGGGTGTCGGCTGCGGGATCTACCTCAGCGGCGACGTCTACCGGGGCACCGACGGGTGTGCCGGCGACATCGGCCACATCCAGGTGGATCCGCAGGGGCCGATCTGCTCCTGCGGCAACGCCGGCTGCCTGGAGGCGCTCTTCAGTGGCGCGGCCCTGGCCAAGGACGCCGTCGCCGCCGCGCGGGCCGGCACCTCACCCGCCCTGGCCGAACGACTGGAGGCCAACGGTGACGTCACCGCCCTCGACGTCGCCGCGGGGGCCCTCGAAGGGGACGTGACCTGCATCCAGCTCATCCGCGAGGGCGGCCGACGGGTCGGTGGCGTGCTCGCCGGACTGGTCAGCTTCACCAACCCCTCGATGATCGTGATCGGCGGCGGACTCGCCCAGCTCGGGCACATCCTGCTCGCCGAGATCCGCAGCGTCGTGTACCGCCGGTCGCTGCCGCTGGCCACCGGCAACCTGCCGGTGGTGCTCTCCGAACTCGGCCCACGGGCCGGCGTGGCCGGCGCCGCGGTGCTCGCCAGCGACCTGGCCTTCGGGGAGGCGGCATGACCGGGCACGAGGCCGTGAGCGGGACCGGCGGCGCGCCGGTCGAGACGACCACCGGCGAGGTGGTGCTGCGCCTGACCGACGTGGTCAAGACCTTCCCGGGCGTACGCGCCCTGGACGGGGTGCAGCTCGAGGTACGCGCGGGCGAGGTGCACTGCCTGCTCGGGCAGAACGGTGCCGGCAAGTCCACCCTGATCAAGGTGCTCGCCGGGGTGCACCGGCCGGACTCCGGTCACGTCGAGTGGTGCGGTGAGCGGGTCGCCTTCGCCAACCCGCAGGCCGCGATGCGCGCCGGAATCGCCACCATCTACCAGGAACTCGACCTGGTCGGCGACCTGTCCGTGGCGGAGAACGCCTTCCTCGGGCACGAGCCGCGCCGGTTCGGGTTCATCCGCCGGGGCCACATGGCCGGCCGTACCCGGCAACTCCTCGACCGGCTCGGCCACGCCGAGATCCCGCCGAGTCGGATGGTGCGGGCCCTGCCGGCGGCCGGCAAGCAGGTGGTCAGCATGGCCCGGGCACTGTCCCACGAGGCCCGGCTGATCATCATGGACGAGCCGAGCGCGGTGCTCGCCCACGACGAGGTGGAGAACCTCTTCCGGATCATCCGCGAGCTGACCGCGCAGGGCATCGCGGTCATCTACATCTCCCACCGGCTGGAGGAGATCCGCGAGATCGGCGACCGGGTGACCGTACTCAAGGACGGCCGGACCACCGCGGCGAACCTGCCGGCCCGCGAGACACCGACCAGCGACCTGGTCTCCCGGATGACCGGCCGCGACATCGAGTACGTCTTCCCGGACCGCCCCGCCGAAACCGTGGTCGGCGACGAACTGCTGCAGGTCGACGGGTTGACCCGTACCGGCGAGTTCGCCGACGTGTCACTCACCGTCCGGGCGGGAGAGATCGTCGGCATCGCGGGCCTGGTCGGCTCGGGCCGCTCCGAACTACTGGAGACGATCTACGGCGCGCGGGCGGCCGAGACCGGTTCGGTGCGGATGGCCGGCCGGGCACTGCGACCCGGCAGCGTCGGCGCGGCGGTAAAAGCCGGCATGGGCATGGCTCCCGAGGAGCGCAAGAGCCAGGCGCTGCTGCTCGGTGAGCCGATCTACCGCAACGTCACCCTGGCCACCTTCGCTCGCTACGCCCGCTTCGGGTTCACCGACATGGGTCGGGAGCGGACGGAGGCCGACCGGATCGCCGAGAGCCTGGAGATGCGCCCGCGCGACGTCCGCCGGGCGGTACGCACGCTCTCCGGCGGCAACCAGCAGAAGGTGGTGGTCGGTCGCTGGTTGCTCGGCGACACGAAGCTGCTGCTGCTCGACGAGCCCACCCGGGGCGTGGACGTCGGTGCCCGGGCCGAGCTGTACCAGGTGATCCGGCAGCTCGCCGCTCAGGGCGTCGGTGTGCTGCTGGTCTCCAGCGAGGTGCCCGAGGTGCTCGGCCTGGCCGACCGGGTGCTGGTGATGCGGGAAGGGCGGGTCGTCCGGACCGCCCCCGCCGACGAACTCGACGAACCCACGGTGCTCGACCTCGTCATGGCGGGGTCCCTGACGGAAGGCGCAGCGGCATGACCGACAGTCCGCCCACGACCAAGCTGCCGGCGCAGTCGCCGCCGGTGGACCCGGCCGAGACCGAGGCGGCGGGGCACGCCACGCCGACCGCCACGGCGGGTCCCACCGGCGGGCTCTCCTGGTGGCACGGCGACGGCGGTGAGGGCGCCAAGCGGAATCTCGCCCTGATCGGGGTGCTGCTGGCACTCTTCGCGATCGGTGCGGCCACCCGCTCGGACCTGTACTCCAACCCGGACTGGGTCTGGGCGAACATGCTCAGCATCCTCAAGCTCGCCTCGGTGGTCGGCGTGGTCACCGTCGGGATGACCTTCGTGATCATCGGGGGTGGCATCGACCTCTCGGTCGGCGCGATCGTGGCGCTGGCCGGGGTCTGGTGCACCACGGTGGCGACCCAGAGCTTCGGCGCCGGTGGAATGATCTTCACCGCGATCATCGTCGGGGTGGCGGTCGGCCTGGTCAACGGGACACTCATCGCGTACGGGCGGCTGGTGCCGTTCATCGCGACGCTGGCCATGCTGGTCGCCGCGCGCGGACTGGCCGCCGAGATCTCCCAGAAGCAGACCCAGATCTCGCAGAACAACACCATCAACGGCATCGCCAGTACCGATCTGCTCGGCATTCCGCTGCTGGTCTACATCCTGGCCGCCGTGGTGGCCGCGGGCTGGGTGCTGCTGAACCGCACCACCTTCGGCCGGCGCACGGTCGCCGTCGGCGGCAACCCGGAGGCCGCCCGACTGGCCGGCATCAACGTCAAGCTGCACACCCTGCTGCTGTACGCGCTGTCCGGTCTGTGCTGCGGCATCGCCGCCATCATGCTCACCGCGCAGGCCACCTCGGCCCAGGCGGCGATGGCGAACCTCTACGAGCTGGACGCGATCGCCGCCGTGATCATCGGTGGCACGCTGCTCAGCGGCGGGCGGGGCACCATCGTCGGCTCCCTGCTCGGTGTGATCATCTTTGCCACCATCACCAACCTCTTCGCCATCAACGGTCTCTCCACCGAGGCACAGAACATGGTCAAGGGCGGCATCATCGTCGCCGCCGTCCTGATCCAGCAGATCCAGTTCGGCAGTCTCTCCCAGTTCTTCCGTCGTAACCGGCTCACCACGAGCTGACCATCGCCGCATCCGGGCCACCCGCGCAACCGACGGTGGCCGGGCTCCCTACACCCAAAATCCCCACCACTGATAACCAGGAGGTCGTCATGACCCAGCACAGTCGCGACATGTCGCGGCGCCGGCTGCTCTTCGGCGGGGCGGCCGTCGGCGCCGGCGTACTGCTCGCCGGTTGTACCAGCAACGAGCAGTCGCCGACCGAGGCGCAGACCAAGGCGGCCGACGGCAACGCCAACGCCGAGCCCGGCAAGCAGGTGACCATCGGCTTCTCCGCGCCGGCCGCCGACCACGGCTGGATCGCCGCGATCACCAACAACGCCAAGTCGCAGGCCGCCGCGTACTCCGACGTGGAGTTCAAGACGGTCGAGGCGGGCGCGGACGCGGCGGCCCAGCGGGCCGCGCTGTCCACCCTGATCTCGCAGAAGCCCGACGTGATCGTGCTGCTGCCGCACGACGGCAAGGAGCTGAACTCGTTCGGGCTGGAGGCGATGCAGGCCGGCATCCCGGTGGTCAACCTGGACCGGGCCTTCCCCGACGCCAAGGCGTACCGCCTGCAGATCAAGGGCGACAACTACGGCATGGGCGTCTCCGCCGCGACCTTCATCGTCGAGCAGCTCAAGGCCAAGGGCGTGAGCAACCCGGTGATCGCCGAGATCGCCGGGATGGACGAGCTGGAACTGACCCAGGAGCGTACCCAGGGCTTCAACGACACCCTGGCCCAGCACGGCTTCAAGGTGAAGAACCGCCGGGCGGCGCGGTTCACCGCGGACTCCGGTCAGCAGGAGGCGAGCCAGCTGTTGCAGGCCGAGCCGAAGATCGACGCGATCTGGAACCACGACGACGACCAGGGCATCGGTGTGCTGGCCGCGATCAGCCAGGCCAACCGCGACGAGTTCTTCATGGTCGGCGGTGCCGGCTCGAAGAAGGCGATGGAAGACATCATCGCCGACAACACGGTGCTGAAGGCCACGGTGACCTACAGCCCGTCGATGGCGTCCTCGGCGATCTCGCTGGCCCGCCTCATCGGCCAGGGTCGGGGCATGTCCGACCTGGTGGAACTCCAGGTTCCCAAGGAGATTGTCCTCGCCTCCGAAACGATCACCAAGGAGAACGCGAGCGACTACCTCAAGCTCGGGTTCTGACACAACGGGGGGAGACCCACCTTGTCCACGACAAACAACGAACTGCGGGTCGGCATGGTCGGCTACGCGTTCATGGGCGCCGCGCACTCGCAGGCGTGGCGGACCGTGAACCGGGTGTACGACCTGCCGGCGCGGGCCCGGATGGCGCTCATCTGCGGCCGGGACTCCGCGAAGGTGGCCGAGGCCGCCGACCGGCTCGGCTGGCAGGAGCACACCACGGACTGGCGGGAACTGGTGAACCGCCCGGACATCGACGTGGTCGACATCTGCACACCGGGTGACAGCCACGCCGAGATCGCGCTGGCCGCGCTCGCCGCGGGCAAGCACGTGCTGTGCGAGAAGCCACTTGCCAACACGGTCGCCGAGGCGCGGGAGATGGCCGCCGCGGCGGCCACCGCCCGGGCCGGTGGAGCGCGGTCGATGTGCGGCTTCAACTACCGACGGGTGCCCGCGGTGGCGCTGATGCGCCAGCTCATCGCCGACGGGCGGCTCGGTGAGATCCGGCACGTCCGGGCCACCTACCTGCAGGACTGGATCGTGGACCCGCAGTTCCCCCTGGTCTGGCGGCTCCGCAAGGAGGTGTCGGGCTCCGGCGCGCTGGGTGACATCGGCGCACACATCATCGATCTGACCCAGTACGTCACCGGACAGCTGATCAGCGGGGTCAGCGCGGTGACCGAGACCTTCGTCAAGGAGCGGCCGTTGCCGGCCGAGTCGAGCGGGCTGGCGGCGCAGGCCGACGGGGCCGGGGCCGCCACCGGCCCGGTCACCGTCGACGACGCGGCGATCTTCGTGGCCCGGCTGGACGGCGGGGCACTCGCCACGTACGAGGCGACCCGGTTCGCCACCGGACGCAAGAACGCGCTCCGCGTGGAGATCAACGGGTCGCTGGGCAGTGTCGCCTTCGACCTGGAACGGCTCAACGAACTGGAGTTCCTCGACGCCACCCGGCCCGCCGCCGAGCAGGGGTTCAGCCGGATCCTGGTGACCGAGGCCGAGCACCCGTACCTGTCGGCCTGGTGGCCGCCGGGACACATCATCGGGTACGAGCACTCCTTCACCCACCAGATGCGCGACTTCATCGAGGCGGTGGCGACCGGCACCGACCCGTCGCCCTCGTTCGCCGAGGCGTTGCAGGTGCAACTGGTGCTGGACGCGGTGACCCGTTCGGCCGAACTGGGCTCGTCCTGGGCCGCGGTGGAGCCGTCACTGGCGCCGGTCGCCGCCTGAACCACCTCCGGAGCCGACCGGCGAGGGCCGGCCACGGTTGCGCCCCGTGGCCGGTAAGGGTCGGGTCCGGAGGTCGTGCCCCGGGCGACCGGCGGCACGAGCAATGCGGTTCCTCCGGTGCGGCCGGACCGGGATTCCCCGGCAGCACCGGAGGGCCGCCGCCCATCGAGCGGTGCACCGAACGTCCACCTGGAGACTCCCGCCGCCAGGCGGACCGCGTCCGACGAGTCGTCCGATCGGGACATCGTCGTCCCGACCGGGCCGGATGCGGGGGAGGCAGGGGCGAGACGCCGACTGTCCCTGCCTGCCAGCCCCGTCCGTCCGACCCATCCGGTACGCCGGCCCGGCGTCGTCGCCGCCGACCTCGACGCCGGCCGGCGAGTCGCACCGGAGCGGGCGGCGGACGGGGCGCATCGGCATAACCCGTATCTTTTTCAGCTTTTCCCTGATATCAAGGTTCAATCGATGCATGTCGGTTCCTGGGCACCGGAAGGAGCGCTATGCGTACAGGTGTCTGGCTGGTGGGGGCGCGTGGCTCGGTCGCGACCACCAGCATCGTCGGGGCGCTCGCGCTGCGTGCCGGGCTGACCGGGCCGACCGGCTGCGTCACCGAACTGCCCGGGGTCAGCACCCCCGCCCTACCGGGCTTCGCCGACCTGGTCTTCGGCGGCCACGACGTGGTCGCCACGCCGATCGCCAAGCGCGCCGAGGCGCTCGCTGACGCCGGTGTGCTGCCGGCCCGCCTGGTCGCCGCGCTGCCCGAGGAACTGGCCGCCGTGGAACGGGAGCTACGCCCCGCGCCCACCGGTGGAACCCAGGCCGACCGGGCCGCCGCGATCGTCCGCGACCTCACCATGTTCCGCCAGCGACACGAGCTGGCCCGGGTGGTGATGGTGAACGTCGCCGCCACCGAACCGACTCCGCCGGCACATCCCGGGCACGCCGATCCGGACGCGCTGCGCGACGCCCTCGGCGGACCGGACGAGGTGCTGCCCCCCAGCTCGCTGTACGCGTACGCGGCCGTCACGGCGGACTGCCCCTACGTCGACTTCACCCCGTCGACCGGGCTGCGGCTGCCGGCGCTGACCGCGCTGGCCGAGCGCCACGGCGTGCCGTACGCCGGCCACGACGGCAAGACCGGCGAGACCCTGCTCAAGTCGGTGCTCGCCCCGATGTTCGCGATGCGCCACCTCGCCGTCCGGTCCTGGTCCGGGCTCAACCTGCTCGGCGGCGGCGACGGCGCCACCCTGGCCGATCCCGACGCCAACGCCGCGAAGGTGCGCAGCAAGCAACGGGTGCTCGGCGAGACGCTCGGCTACCTGCCGCAGGGCGACACCCGGATCGGCTACGTCGAGGAACTCGGTGACTTCAAGACCGCCTGGGATCTGATCACCTTCGCCGGTTTCCTGGGCACCGGGATGCGGCTGGAGTTCACCTGGCACGGCTGCGACTCGGCGCTGGCCGCCCCGCTCGTGCTCGACCTGGCCCGGCTCACCGCCGCCGCGCACGCCGCCGGCCGTACCGGTCCGCTCGACGACCTGGCCTTCTTCTTCAAGGACCCGCTCGGCACCGTGACCCACTCGCTGGCCGACCAGTGGACCCGGCTGTGCGCGTTCGCGGACGGCCTCGACGCCGGAGACACCGATGTCGCGCGTGGCTGACCTGGCCGACCTGGTCCGTGCCCCGGCCGCGCTCTCCGTGCCCGGTGACGTGGTGGCCGGTGCCGCCGCGGCCGGCGCCCTCGGTCCGCGTACCCCCGCCCTCGCCGCCGCGTCGGTGCTGCTGTACTGGGCCGGCATGGCCGCCAACGACTGGGCCGACCGCGAGCTGGACGCCGTGGAACGCCCCGAGCGGCCGATACCGAGCGGCCGGGTCAGCCCCGGCCTCGCGGTCGGCCTGGCCACCGGTCTGACCGTCGCCGGTGTCGGGCTCGCCGCCGCGGCCGGCGGCCGGCGGGCCACCGCCGTCGCGCTACCGCTGGCGGCCGCCGTGTGGGGGTACGACCTCGTGGCCAAGAACACCGCCGCCGGTCCCGCGGTGATGGCCACCTGCCGGGGGCTGGACGTGCTGCTGGGCGCCGCCGGGGGCCGGACGGCGCGGGCCCTGCCGGCGGCGGTCACCGTCGCCGCGCACACCTGGACCGTCACCGCGCTGTCCCGCCGGGAGGTCAGCGGCACCGACCGGGCCCTGCCGCTGCGCACCCTCGCCGGCACCGCTTTGGTCGCCGCGAGCGCCGCGCTCCCGCCCGACCGCCGGCTCACCGCGAGCGTCTTGCGGTCCGGTGGCCCGGCGAGGTCCGGCCGGCGCGCCCCTGTCGTCCGCACCGACGGTGCGCGAACCGGCGACGTCGGGAACGGTCGGCGTGTTCTCGGTACCGTGGCGGTGGCGCTGCCCGCCGTGCTCGCCGCCTGGTACGCCGCCCGCTACGGCACCGCCCAGGCCCGGGTGGTGGCCCAGCCCGCCGCCGCACGGGTCCGTTCGGCGGTCGGCGCCGGCATCACCGGCCTGCCGGCCCTGCAGGGGGCGCTGACCGCCCGCGCCGGGTCGGGACTGCTCGGACTGGCGGTGGCGGCGGCCGCGCCGCTGGGCCGGCGGCTGGCCCGGAAGGTCTCACCGACATGACGGCCGCCGGCACCGACACCACCGCCGACGCACTGCGGTTCGGGTACGGGACCAACGGTTTCGCCAACCACCGCCTCGACGACGCGCTCGCGGTCATCGCCGACCTCGGCTACTCCGGTGTCGCGCTCACCCTGGACCACGATCACCTCGACCCGTTCGCCCCCGGACTGGCGGTGCGCGTCGACGCCGTCGCTCGCCGGCTCGCCGACCTCGGCCTCGGCCTGGTGATCGAGACCGGTGCGCGGTTCCTGCTGGACCCCTGGCACAAGCACGCCCCGACGCTGCTGCACGACGACCCCACGCTGCGGATCGAGTTCCTGCGCCGGGCAGTGGCGGTCGGCGCCGATCTCGGTGCCGAGGCGGTCTCGTTCTGGGCCGGTGTCCGGCCGGACACGGTCACCCCGGCGGTGGCCTGGGACCGTCTGGTCGCCGGCTGCGCGGCCGTCGTCGAGGCGGCCGAGGCCGTCGGGGTGACGCTGGGGTTCGAACCGGAACCGGGCATGCTGGTCGAGGACATCGCCGACTGGCGTCGGCTGCACGCCGCCCTCGGCTCACCGGCCCGCCTCGGCATCACCCTCGACATCGGACACTGCCGGTGCCTGGAGCCACGGCCGGTACCCGACTGTGTCCGTGACGTGGCCGCCCACCTGGTCAACGTGCAGATCGACGACATGCGGCGCGGGGTGCACGAACACCTGGAGTTCGGCGCGGGTGAGATCGACTTCCCGCCGGTGCTGGCCGCGCTGCGCGAGATCGGCTACCGGGGCCTGGTGGCGGTCGAGCTGCCCCGGCACTCGCACGCCGCACCCACCGTCGCGGCCCACTCGCTGGAATTCCTGCGGACCGCCGCCGCGGCCGACACCGCGCGGCCCGCCCGCTGCTCTGCTTCGACCGGCGCACCATCAGGCGTCCGCGCTCCGGACGACGACCGACGCGTGGAGTGAAGCAGAGCACAGGACGCAGGCGGTAGCACCGCCACGGCCGTCGACGGCGGCGGACGAGGGAGGAGACGCGATGACAGCGGACGAGCTGCGGGTGGCCCTGCGGGGCGTACCCGATCCGGACTGGTTGGCCACGGCCCTGGACCGCGTCGCGGCCGAGCCCACCGCCATCGCGCGGTTCTTCCCGGCGGCCGGCCGTCGCTGCGGCCGACACGACCTGCCCGACCTGCCCGGTTGGACCGCCGACGAGGCGGCCCGGGCCCTGCTGCTGGCCAGCCTGCCCGCCGACCACGCCGAACAGGCCGAGGCGCTCTACCGCACCGGGGACGCCGCCGAGAAGCGGGCCGTGCTCAAGGCGTTGCCGATGCTGCCGATCGGCACGGCCGGTACGCCGCTGCTGCACGACGCGATCCGCACCAACGACACCCGGTTGGTCGCCGCGGCCCTCGGCCCGTACGCCCGCCACCTCGACCCGGCGGCCTGGCGGCAGGCCGTGCTCAAGTGCGTCTTCACCGGTGTGCCGCTGGCGGCGGTGGCCGACCTCGACGCGCGCGCGGACGGGGAACTGGCGGAGATGCTCGCCGCGCTGGCCGCCGAACGCCGGGCCGCCGGCCGGAGCATGCCCGCCGACGCCACCGAACTGCTGGACCGGCTCACCGCCGCCAGCCAGCCCCAGCCCAGGGAGGTGTGATGCGGATCTTCGACCCGCACATCCACATGACGTCGCGCACCACCGACGACTACGAGCGGATGGCCGCCGCCGGCGTCCGGGCGGTGGTGGAGCCGGCGTTCTGGCTGGGCCAGCCGCGTACGAACGTCGGCTCGTTCACCGACTACTTCGACTCGTTGGTCGGGTGGGAGCCGTTCCGGGCCGGGCAGTTCGGGATCCGCCACCATGCCACGATCGCGTTGAACCCGAAGGAGGCCAACGACCCGCGCTG
The DNA here is from genome assembly GCF_036689795.1 of Micromonospora palythoicola. Classification (NCBI taxonomy): domain Bacteria; kingdom Bacillati; phylum Actinomycetota; class Actinomycetes; order Micromonosporales; family Micromonosporaceae; genus Micromonospora; species Micromonospora palythoicola. Next base: position 40,877 of record NZ_JBAGKI010000038.1, read on the forward strand.
CCGGCCGGTGCTCGACGAGCTGCCCCGCTACCTGGAGAAGGACGGCGTGGTGGCGGTCGGCGAGATCGGCTACGACTCGATGACGCCCGAGGAGGACGAGGTCTTCGCCGCGCAGCTCGCCCTGGCCGTGGCGCACGACCTGCCGGCGATGGTGCACACCCCGCACCGGGACAAGGCCCGGGGTGTCGAGCGCAGCCTGGCCGTGGTCGCCGAGTCCGGCATCGCGCCGCAGCGGGTGGTGCTCGACCACCTCAACGAGACGACCGTGAAACTGGTCCGGGACACCGGCTGCTGGCTCGGCTTCTCCATCTATCCGGACACCAAGATGTCGCCGCCGCGCATGGTCGAGCTGCTCAAGGCGTACGGGACCGAACGGATGCTGGTCAACTCGGCCGCGGACTGGGGGCGCTCCGACCCGCTGCTCACCCGGGCCACCGGCGAGGCGATGCTCGGTGCCGGTTTCACCGACGACGACGTCGACCGGGTGCTGTGGCGCAACCCGGTCGAGTTCTACGGGCAGTCCGGCCGGCTCGACCTGACCGACGATGACCTGGCCGAGCCGACCTTCGCCGGCAACTCGATCCTGCGCGGCGGCAGCTGATGCGGCTGCGGCATCCCGGCGGGGCCACCGTCCACCTCGGGTACTGCACGAACGTGCACCCCGCCGAGGACCTCGCCGGCATCGTCGCCCAACTGGACCGCTACGCGGTGCCGGTCCGCGAGACGCTCGGCGCCGACCCGCTCGGCCTGGGCCTGTGGCTGGCCGCCCCGGTGGCCGCCGAACTGGCCGCCGATCCGGCCGCCCGTCGCCGGTTGCGCACCGAGTTGACCGTACGCGGGCTGGAGGTGGTCACCCTCAACGGCTTCCCGTACGCGGCCTTCCAGGCGCCGGTGGTCAAGCGGGCGGTGTACCGTCCGGACTGGACCACGGACGACCGGCTCGGGTACACCCTCGACCTGGCCCGGGTGCTTGCCGACCTGCTGCCCGACGACGCCGCCCGCGGCTCGGTCTCCACCCTGCCGCTGGCCTGGCGGGCGCCGTGGGACCGCAGCCACGCGGAGGCCGCCCGTCGCCGACTCGACCAGCTCGCCAGCGGACTCGCCGCCGTCGAGCGGGAGACCGGCCGGCCGGTGCGGGTCGGCTTCGAACCGGAGCCCGGCTGCGTGGTGGAGAGCACCCCGCAGGCCGTCGCCGCCCTATCCGGAATGGACACCGACCGGCTCGGGATCTGCCTGGACCTGGCCCACCTCGCCTGTGCCTGGGAGGAGCCGGCCGCCGCCCTGGCGCGGCTGGCCGGTGCCGGCCTACCGGTGGTCAAGGTGCAGGTGTCCGCCGCGCTGGAGGCGACCGACCCGGCCGGTGACGCCGCCGCCCTGCGCCGCTGGGTCGAGCCGCGTTTCCTGCACCAGACCCGCACCGCCGGCTGCGCCACCGCGACCGGCAGCGCATCGACGGCCGCGACCGACGCCCGACCGGCCGCCGGCAACGGGGCCGCGCCCACCGCCGGACCGGGGCTCGCCGATCCGGCGGATCCGGGCTGGGCGGCCGACGATCTCGACGTCGCCCTGGACGCCGCGCTGCCCGGACCGTGGCGGGTGCACTACCACGTGCCGCTGCACGCCCCACCGGAACCACCGCTGGGCTCGACCCTGCCGGTGCTGCGCGCCGCGCTGGCCGCGCTCTTCAGCGGTCCCGCCGCCGGGTGCGACCACCTCGACGTCGAGACGTACACCTGGGGAGTGCTGCCGGTCGCGCGTCGGCCGCGCACCGACGCGGAGCTGGCCGCCGGGATCGCGGCCGAACTGGCCTTCACCCGGGACGAGTTGGTCGCCCTGGGACTGACCCCGCAGTCGCCATCGGAGGTGGTCGCGGTGAGCGCGAGGAGTGAGCCGGTGTTGCGAGCCCCGCAGTCGCGAACAAGGGGGATCAGAGCATGAGTCGGCAACTGGTGGTGCTCGACGTGGTGGGGCTGACGCCCCGACTGCTGGCACACATGCCCCGGCTGCGCGCGGTCGCCGACGCCGGGTTCCGCGCCGAGTTGGGCACCGTGCTGCCGGCGGTCACCTGCTCGGTGCAGTCGACGTTCCTCACCGGTGCCCTGCCCGCCGAGCACGGCATCGTCGGCAACGGCTGGTACTTCCGGGACCTCGGCGAGGTGCTGCTCTGGCGGCAGCACAACGCGCTCGTCGGTGGGGAGAAGCTGTGGCAGGCCGCGCGCCGCGCCCGGCCCGGCTACACGGTGGCGAACGTCTGCTGGTGGTACGCGATGGGCGCGGACGTGGACTGGACGGTCACCCCGCGACCGGTCTACCACGCCGACGGTCGCAAGGAGCCGGACTGCTACACCGACCCGCCGCAGCTGCACGACGCGCTCACCGAGCGGCTCGGCACCTTCCCGCTGTTCACCTACTGGGGGCCGGGTGCGGGCCTGCCGTCGTCGCGCTGGATCTGCCGGGCGGCCGAGCAGATCCTCACCGGGTACTCGCCCGACCTGACCCTGGTGTACGTGCCGCACCTGGACTACGACCTGCAACGCTTCGGCCCGTCCTCGCCCCGGTCGGCCGCCGCGGCGGCGGAGCTGGACGGCGTGCTCGCGCCGCTGCTGGACGCCGCGCAGGCCCGCGACGCGACGGTGGTGGTGCTGTCGGAGTACGGCATCACCGAGGTGTCCCGGCCGGTGGACGTCAACCGGCTGCTGCGCGCCGAGGGGCTGCTGCGGGTGCACACCCAGGTGGGCATGGAGTACCTCGACCCGTGGACCTCCCGGGCCTTCGCGGTCGCCGACCACCAGATCGCCCACGTGTACGTGCGTGACCCGGCCGATGTGCCGGCGGTGGCGAAGCTCTGCGCCGGGCTGCCCGGGGTGGCCGAGGTGCTCGACGCCGACGGCAAGGCGGCACACGGGTTGGACCATCCGCGCTCCGGCGAGCTGGTGCTGGTGGCCGAGCCGGACGCCTGGTTCACGTACTACTACTGGCTCGACGACGCGCGGGCACCCGACTTCGCCCGGCTGGTGGAGATCCACCGCAAGCCGGGGTACGACCCGGCGGAGCTGTTCTTCGACCCTGCCGGACCCGGTGCGGCGAAGCGCCGGGCCGCCACCGCGCTGGCCCGCAAGAAGCTCGGGCTGCGGTACCTGATGAACGTGGTCGGGTTGGACGCCGGCGCCCGGGCGGTCCGGGGCTCACACGGCCGGCTGCCCGCCGATCCGGCCGACGGGCCGGTGCTGCTCTGCTCCGACGCGTCGGTGGCCCGGGACCGGATAGCCGCCACGGAGGTGAAGGGGCTGCTGCTGGAGCTGGCCGGAACGGAGGGGCGGTGACGGTCGCCGCGGCACCTGTCGACGCCGCCGGGTTGCGGGCCCGCTTCGACGCCGAGCTGACCGCCTTCCTCGACCGGCAGGATCCGGACTGGCCCGACGGCGCGCCACGGGGCGTCTTCACCACGTTGCGCCGGTTCGTGCTGGCCGGCGGCAAGCGCCTGCGACCACTGTTCTGCTACTGGGGCTGGCGCGGCGCGGGCGGCCCGGACGGCACGCCGATCGTGGCGGCCGCCGCCGCGCTGGAGCTGTTCCACGCCTTCGCGCTCATCCACGACGACATCCTGGACGGCAGCGACCGTCGCCGGGGTGAGCCCTCGGTGCACCGGATCTTCGCCGACCTGCACGCCCAGTCGTCGTGGCGGGGCGATCCCGAGGCGTACGGGCGCAACACCGCCCTGCTCTGCGGTGACCTCTGCGCCGCCTGGTCGGACCAGATGTTCCACGAGTGCGGGCTCAGCCCCGACCAGGTGCACCAGGGGTACGCCATGTTCGCGCTGATGCGTACCGAGGTGATCGCGGGGGAGTATCTCGACCTGGTGTCCGGGGTGGGCGACGGGTCGGTGGCCAGCGCGCTCACGGTGATCCGGATGAAGGCGGCCCGCTACACGGTCACCCGGCCGTTGCAGATCGGCGCCGCGCTGGCGGGTGCACCCGTCGAGCTGCTGGACGCGCTGGCCGAGTTCGGCGACCCGCTCGGGGACGCCTTCCAGCTCCGCGACGACGTGCTGGGGGTCTTCGGTGACCCGGCGGTCACCGGCAAGTCCGTACTGGACGATCTGCGCGAGGGCAAGCCGACGGTGATGATGGCGCTGGCCCGCGACGCCGCCGACCGGGCGCAGGGTGCCCGGCTGCGCGAGCTGTTCGGCAATCCCGACCTGGACGCCGACGGCGCCGCCGAGCTGCGCGAGATCATCGAGTGCACCGGGGCCCGCCGGAAGATCGAGCAGATGATCCAGGTTCGTGCCGAGGCCGGGTTGGCGGCGCTGGAACACACCGAGGTGTCCGCGGAGAGTCGGACCGCCCTGATGCAGCTGGCCGCTCAGGCCATCGACCGCCAGCGCTGAGCGGCACCGCGGCGGCGCGGTGTCGGGCGGCTTTTGACCGAACTGACGAAAGTCTGTATCTGGCCGGCAGAAGATATAGACATATAGACGAATGACGCTTAGTGTCGTCGCTAGCACCGAAATGTTTCGTCGAGGTGAACCGGCGGCGCGGGACCCCCCTCGGCACCCCCCGCTTCGGCATCCGGCGCGACGGCGCGCGCCCCGCCCTGGCAGAAGCACTCGTCAGGAAGGGACAGCACAGCGATGTCCACCATGCGCACCACCCACCACCCCGCACGGTGGTCCACCAGCGCCTCGGCGCTGCTCCTGGTCGCCACAGCCGGCACCGTTGCCATCGCCGGCCCGACCCCGGCCCGCGCCCACCCCATCGTCGCCAGCGACTTCCAGCAGGTCACCCTCGCCAAGGGCGTGGCCGAGGTCGGCGAACCGATGACCCTCGCGGTACTGCCGGACCGCTCGGTCCTGCACACCGCCCGCAACGGTACCCTGCGCCGCACCGACGCGGCCGGCACCACGACGGTGATCGGCACCGTCCCGGTCTACACCCACGACGAGGAGGGCCTGCAGGGCATCGGCGTCGACCCGAACTTCGCCAGCAACCGGCACATCTTCCTCTACTACGCGCCGCCACTGTCCACCCCGAGCGGGGACGCCCCGGCCACCGCCAGCGACTTCTCCGCCTGGCAGGGGGTCAACCGGCTGTCCCGGTTCACCCTCAACGCCGACTTCACGCTCAACCAGTCCAGCAAGGTCGACGTCCTCGACGTGCCCGCCGACCGGGGCATGTGCTGCCACGTCGGCGGCGACATCGACTTCGACGCGGCGGGCAACCTCTACCTGTCCACCGGCGACGACACCAACCCGTTCGACTCTGGCGGCTACTCGCCACTGGACGAGCGCACCAACCGCAACCCGGCGTACGACGCCCAGCGCAGCGCCGCCAACACCAACGACCTGCGCGGCAAGATCCTGCGCATCAAGGTCAACGCCAACGGGTCGTACTCGATCCCGGCCGGCAACATGTTCGCCCCCGGCACGGCCCGGACCCGCCCCGAGATCTACGCGATGGGCTTCCGCAACCCGTTCCGGATGGGCGTCGACAAGGCGACCGGCGTCGTCTACGTCGGCGACTACGGGCCGGACGCGGGCTCCACCTCCGCGCGCGGGCCCAGCGGGCAGGTGGAGTTCAACCGGGTCACCGGCCCCGGCTTCTACGGCTGGCCGTACTGCACCGGCACCAACACCACGAACGAGACGTACGCCGAGTGGAACTTCGCCAACGGCACCGCCGGTCCGAAGTACAACTGCACCGGTGGCGCGACGAACAACTCGTTCCGCAACACCGGCCTGACCACCCTGCCGGCCGCCAAGCCGTCCTGGATCCGCTACGCCGGTGACGCCGGCAGCCCGCCGGAATTCGGCGGCGGCTCCGAGTCGCCGAGCGGTGGCCCGGTCTACCGCTACAACGCGGCGTCGACGTCGACCACCAAGTGGCCGCAGAGCTTCGACGGGCTGTTCTTCGCCGGTGAGTTCGGCCGAGGCTGGATCAAGCCGATCCACGTCAACAGCGACGGCTCGGTGGGCGCCATCGACGCGTCGTTCCCGTGGAACGGCAAGCAGGTCATGGACATGGCCTTCGGCCCGGACGGTGCGCTCTACGTGCTGGACTACGGAACCGGCTACTTCAACGGCGACGCCAACTCGGCGCTCTACCGTTACGACTACGTCGCCGGAGGCAACCGGGCACCCACGGCGGTCGCATCGGCGAACCGGACCTCCGGGGTCGCCCCGTTGAGCGTGAACTTCTCCTCGGCCGGGTCGTCGGACCCGGAGGGTGGGGCGTTGACCTACTCGTGGGCGTTCGGCGACGGCACCACCTCCACGGCGGCCAACCCGAGCAAGACCTACACCGCCAACGGCAGCTACACCGCAACGCTGACCGTCCGCGACCCGCAGGGCGCCACCGGCACCGCGAGCGTGCAGATCCGGGTCGGCAACACCGCGCCGACGGTCACCATCAACGGCCCGGTCAACGGATCGCTGTTCTCCTTCGGCGACACCGTGCCGTTCAGCATCACGGTGACCGACCCGGAGGACGGCACCATCGACTGCACCAAGGTCAAGATGACCTACGTGCTGGGCCACGACAGCCACGGCCACCAGATCACCTCGCGCAACGGCTGCTCAGGCTCGATCACGATCCCGGTGGACGGGGAGCACGACTACGCGGCGAACATCTTCGCCATCTTCGACGCCGAGTACACCGATGCCGGCGGGCTCACCACGCACACCCAGCACACCCTGCAGCCCCGCAGCCGGCAGGCCGAGCACTACAAGACCTCCTCCGGCATCGCCACCTTCGACAAGGCGGCCGCCGAGGGCGGCAAGACCGTCGGCAACATCAACAACGGCGACTGGATCGCGTTCGAGCCGTACCGGATCAACAACGTGACGTCGTTCAGCGCCCGGGTCTCCTCGGCCGGCTCCGGCGGCACCCTCCAGGTACGCGCCGGCTCGGCCACCGGCACCGTGCTCGGCTCGGCCACCGTCCCGGTCACCGGCGCCTGGGACACGTTCACCACGGTCACCGGCACCATCAGCAACCCACCGTCCGGCACCACCACGCTCTACCTGACCTTCGCCGGCACCGGGACCGGCTCGCTCTACGACCTGGACTCGTTCACCTTCACCACCGGCAGCGGTGGCACGGGCGGAACCGGTCCGATCGTCGGCCTGGGCGGTAAGTGCCTGGATGTGCGCAACGCGGCGACGGCGGACGGTACGCAGATCCAGATCTACACCTGCAACGGTACGGCCGCGCAGACGTGGACGGTGACGCCGAACTCGACGATCCGGGCGTTCGGCAAGTGCCTGGACGTCGACGGTGCCGGCTCGGCGGACGGCACGAAGATCCAGTTGTGGACCTGCAACGGCAGTGGTGCGCAGAACTGGTCGGCGCAGTCCAACGGCACGTTGCGTAACCCGAGTTCGGGCAAGTGCCTGGACGTGTCGAGCAACAGTTCCGCCGACGGGCAGGCCGTGCACCTGTGGACCTGCCACACCAACGCGAACCAGCGCTGGGTCCTGCCCTGATCCGAGGAGGGGCCCCTGGTCAACGCCTAGGGTGGGAAACAGGGGCCCCTCCTGACACCACCAATCGTTGGGAGAGCGACATGCGCAGACTCCTCCGAACCACCGTCGGCCTGGCCACCGCCGCCCTCGCCGTACTCGCCTGCACCACCCCGGCCACCCCGGCCAGCGCCGCCGACGCCCCGTACGACGTGCTGGTCTTCTCCAAGACGGCCGGCTTCCGGCACGACTCCATCGCGGTGGGCACCCAGACCATCCGCGACCTGGGCGCGGCGAACAGCTTCACCGTCACCGCCACCGAGGACGCCGGCGTCTTCACCACCGGCAACCTCGCCCAGTACGAGGCAGTGATCTTCCTCAACACCACCGGCGACGTGCTCAACAACAGCCAGCAGAGCGCCTTCGAGTCGTACATCGGCGCCGGTGGCGGCTACGTCGGCGTGCACTCCGCCGCCGACACCGAGTACGGCTGGTCCTTCTACGGCAACCTGGTCGGGGCTTACTTCCGCTCCCACCCGGCCATCCAGCAGGCCACCGTCCGGGTGGAGAACCGGGCCCACGCGGCCACCGCCCACTTGCCGCAGAACTGGGTCCGCACCGACGAGTGGTACGACTTCCAGAGCAACCCCCGCGCCAACGCGCGGGTGCTGGCGAACCTCAACGAGTCGACGTACTCGGGCGGAGTGATGGGCGCCGACCATCCGATCGCCTGGTGCAAGACGTACAACGGCGGCCGGTCCTTCTACACCGGCGGCGGCCACACCCAGGCGTCGTACGCCGAACCGGCCTTCCGGGCGCACCTGCTCGGCGGCATCCGGTACGCGGCCGGCCGCACCAAGGCCGACTGCCGGCCGGAGACCGGCTACACCACCCTCTACAACGGCTCGACCAGCGGCTGGTCCCAGGCCGGTCCGGGCAGCTTCAGCAACTCCGACGCCACGCTGACCTCGGTCGGCGGGATGGGGCTGTTCTGGCACAGTGCCAAGCAGTTCACCAACTACTCGCTGAAGCTGGACTGGCGGGTGGCCGGCGACGACAACTCCGGCGTCTTCATCGGCTTCCCACCGTCGAGTGACCCGAACTCCGCCATCAACAACGGCTACGAGGTGCAGATCGACCCCACCGACGCCGCCGACCGCACCACCGGCGCGGTCTACGGCTTCAAGTCCGCCGACCTCGCCGCCCGGGACGCCGCGTTGAACCCGGCGGGGGAGTGGAACACCTACGAACTGCTGGTGGAGGGGGAGCGTCTCCAGGTCTTCCTGAACGGCGCGAAGATCAACGACTTCACCAACACCGACCCGGTCCGGTCGCTCGCCGGGCACATCGGCATCCAGAACCACGGCACCGGCGACGATGTGTCCTTCCGCAATATCCGGATCAAGGAACTCGGCGGCTCGAACCCGCCGCCGGGCGGTGACGTCCGCACCGGCCGGATCACCGGGTTGGCCGGTAAGTGTCTGGATGTCCGTAACGCGGGCACGGCCGACGGTACGCAGATCCAGATCTACACCTGCAACGGTTCGGCGGCGCAGACGTGGACGGTGACGCCGAACTCGACGATCCGGGCGTTCGGCAAGTGCCTGGACGTCAACGGTGCCGGCTCGGCGGACGGCACGAAGATCCAGCTCTGGACCTGCAACGGCAGCGGTGCGCAGAACTGGTCGGCGCAGTCCAACGGCACGTTGCGTAACCCGAACTCGGGCAAGTGCCTGGACGTGTCGAACAACAGTTCCGCCGACGGGCAGGCCGTGCACCTGTGGACCTGCCACACCGGCGCCAACCAGCGCTGGGTGCTGCCGTAACCGAGTGGCTCCACCGCCCGCGACCCGCCTAGAGTGAGGAACGGCGACCGCGAGGTGGCCGGTGAGTCGACGGGAGGCGCAACCCGTCGGCCCCAGACGCGAACGCGTCCACCGGCACACCGTCGAGGCCGTCACCCATCCGGTCATCCCTCGCCCCGGTCCCGTAGGAAACGGAATCCCCAACACGACAGGGGAAAAGGACACATGGCGCGACCGATCACGCTGTTCACCGGCCAGTGGGCCGACCTTCCGTTCGACGAGGTGTGCCGGCTCGCCGCCGAGTGGGGCTACGACGGCCTGGAGATCGCCTGCTGGGGCGACCACTTCGAGGTCGACAAGGCCATGGCCGACGACTCGTACGTCGAACGCAAGCGGGAGACGCTCGCCAAGCACAACCTCCAGGTCTTCACGATCTCCAACCACCTGGTCGGCCAGGCGGTCTGCGACCACCCGATCGACGAGCGGCACCAGGGCATCCTGCCCGCCCGGATCTGGGGCGACGGCGAGCCCGAGGGGGTACGCCAGCGGGCCGCGGAGGAGATCAAGGACACCGCCCGCGCGGCGGCGAAGCTCGGCGTGGACACCGTCGTCGGCTTCACCGGCTCGTCGATCTGGCACACCCTGGCGATGTTCCCGCCGGTGCCGCCGGAGATGATCGAACGCGGCTACCAGGACTTCGCCGACCGGTGGAACCCGATCCTCGACGTCTTCGACGAGGTCGGGGTGCGTTTCGCCCACGAGGTGCACCCCAGTGAGATCGCGTACGACTACTGGACGACGAAGCGGACCCTGGAGGCGATCGGCAACCGGCCCGCGTTCGGGTTGAACTGGGACCCGTCGCACTTCGTCTGGCAGGAACTCGACCCGGTGAACTTCATCTTCGACTTCGCCGACCGGATCTACCACGTCGACTGCAAGGACGCCAAGGTGCGTACCGGTGACGGTCGTCGCGGCCGGCTGGCCTCGCACCTGCCCTGGGCGGACCTGCGCCGTGGCTGGGACTTCGTCTCCACCGGCCACGGTGACGTGCCGTGGGAGGACTGCTTCCGGGCGCTGAACGCCATCGGCTACTCCGGCCCGATCTCCATCGAGTGGGAGGACGCCGGGATGGACCGGCTGGTCGGCGCACCCGAGGCGCTCCAGTTCGTCCGCCGGCTCGCCTTCGACGCACCGTCGGCCGCCTTCGACGCGGCCTTCAGCAGCAAGGACTGAACGCCTCCGGCCGCCGGGGGCCGGCCCGCAGCCGGCCCCCGTGGTCAACCGGCGCTGAAGACGTGCTCGCTGGCCAGGTACGCCGCGCCCACCACGGCGGCCCGGCCCGCCAGGTCGGACAGGACGATCGGCATGGTGCCGGTGGCCAGCGGCGCCGACCGCCGGTAGACCACGCCACGGATCTCGGAGAGCAGCAGGTGGCCGAGCCCGTCCGGTGCGCCGCCGATCACCACCATGCCGGGGTTGAAGAAGCTGACCAGGCCCACCAGCACCCGACCGAGCCGACGGGCGGCGTCGCGGACGAGGAGCTGGGTGGCCGGATCCCCGGCGGTGGCGGCCACGACCACGTCCGCGACGGTGAGCGAGCCCGCCTCGGCGACGCGCGCGGCCAGCACCGGGGAGCGGTCCGACCGGGCCACGGCCAGCGCCGCCCGGACCAACCCGACGTCCCCGCAGTACGCCTCGAGACAACCGGCCTCCCCGCAGGCGCAGGGCGGCCCCTCCTCGCCGAGCGGTAGGTGCGCGATGTCGCCCGCGCTACTGGTCGCGCCCCGGTAGAGCGATCCGCCGAGCACCAGCCCGCAGCCGAGCGCGGTACCGAGCTTCACGTAGAGGAAGTCCTCGACGGTACGGCCGATGCCGGCGTGCCGCTCGCCGAGGGCGAGCACGTTCGCGTCGTTGTCGACGAGCACCGGGCAGCCCAGTTCGGCGGCGAAGGCGTCCCGGACCGGAAAGCGCTGCCACCGAGGCAGGACGGCCGGTGCCGTGGAGGTGCCGCCGTCGACCGGCCCGGGAAGGGCGACACCGACCCCGGTGAGTTCGGTGACGCCCAGCTCGGCGCGGAGCTTGTCGACCAGCTCGATGGCCCGGCCGATCACCGGCTCCGGCCCCTCGCGTACGTCCGCGACCTCGCTGGCCTCGGTCAGCACGTTCAGCTCGCCGTCGGTGACGGCGACGGTGACCCGGTCGGTGGCGACCACCACGCTGGCGAAGCGCACGCCGCCGGAGAGGCGCAGCAACGACGACCGGCGCCCGCCCCGGGACGCCGCCGGCCCGGCGGTTTCGACAAGCCCGCGGGCGACGAGCCCGTCCAGTTCGGTGGTGAGGGCCGTCCGGGACAGGCGCAGCAGGTCACCCAGCTCCACCCGGGACCGGGGGCCCTCATCCCGCAGCAGCCGGACCAACCGTGCCTGCTGCGGATTCTCCGGCCGGACCAGGGCCATCTCGACCACCTCCGGACGAAGTGTTCCACGCCGGTGTTTCGGACCAGTGGCCAACCGAAGCCGACAGCGTCAACGCCTGGCCGCGTCGG